>JAVXVR010000192.1:0-3823 GCA_032230165.1 Acidobacteriota bacterium
TCTTGCCACGCCGATCATCACTGACCCGAAGCGCGCAGCGAACTCCTTGAAGTGGGCGGTCAATGAGATGGAGTCGCGCTACAAGCGGCTCGCCAAGTGGGGCGTGCGCAACATAGACGGTTTCAACACGGAGGTTTTGCGCCGCAACCTCGTCGAAGACTTTGACGAAGAGGGCGAACCGTGGCAGCTCTTGCCCTACATCGTCATCATCATAGACGAGCTGGCAGACCTGATGATGTCTTCGGGTCATGAAGTCGAAGAGGCGATCACGCGACTCGCGCAGATGGCGCGCGCCGTCGGCATACACCTCGTGCTCGCCACGCAGCGACCCTCGGTCGATGTCATCACCGGCTTGATCAAGGCGAACTTCCCTTCGCGCATCGCCTTCCGCGTCTCTTCGAAAGTTGACTCGCGCACGATCATAGATTCAAACGGCGCGGAGCAGCTTCTCGGTCGCGGCGACATGCTCTTCCTCCCGCCCGGAACTTCCCGGCTCGTGCGCGTCCACGGCGCGTTCGTTGACGAGGCGGAGATCGGTCGCATCGTCGCGCACGTCAAGGCGCAAGGGCAGCCCGTCTATGACGAGACGATTACGCAATCGGAGGACGAAGCAGCGGGCGGCGACGGCACGGGCGGCGAGCGCGATGAGTTGTTCGAGGACGCGCTGCGCATCTGCGTCGAGATGAAGCGCGCTTCCACTTCCGTCTTGCAGCGCAGGCTTCGCATCGGCTACGGTCGCGCCGCCGCCATCCTCGACTCGATGGAGCGCGAGGGCTTCATCGGGCAGGCGGACGGCGCGCGCCCACGCCCCGTCCTCGGCAAAGCCTTCGAGACCGTCAACCACTGGGATGAGCTGGGAAGAAACTCCGGCTAGTTCAGTCTGGAGTCTGGAGTCGAGAGTCTGGAGTCTGAAGTCAAAAGAATTTTCAGCAGACGAGTTGACTCTCGACTCCAGACTTTTTGAAAATCGTTCCGACGACTTTTCCACAGTTTCTGTGGAAAACCCTGTGGAAAAGCCGACTTTGCGCGTTACAAGTTTCTGACAAGTTTAGACTTCTAGCACTTTGCACACGCTCGCTGCAAAATTTGTCGAAGCGTTTGTGGACGGTGATTTACTTCGCACGAATCAGCGTCCTTCTTTACGCCGCCTCGCCCTCGCGCTCTTCGTCATCTTCTGCCACGCGCCCGCTGTCTTTCTCAACACTTCCTGCGTCAAGCTGCCGCGCCGCGCTCAGTCAGCGAAGACGACGGACGCGGCGACGACGACCGCGCCGACTCTTCAAACCGCGAGCGACAAACTTGAGACCGTGCCGCTCATCAATATCAACCGCGCCTCGCGCGAGGAGCTGGCGCGGCTGCCGGGCATCGGCGAAGGATTAGCCGCGCGCATCGTCGAGCACCGCGAGCGCTACGGCGCGTTCCGTCGCACGGAACATCTGCTTATGGTGCGCGGCATCAGCGAACGCCGCTTCGAGCAGTTGCGCGCGCGCGTCACCGTCGAATAATTTTCGCGCCGCCGCCGCTGCATAATTTTCCAGAGAACAGCTCGTGCCCGCAGACCACAGCGACCTCCGACGACTCGCGCTCGGCATCTTCGCACAGACGCTCGAAGAGATGGACGCGCGCCGCGCCGTGCACAGCGCCGTCCACTTTGAAGGCGCGCGTCTGAAAATCTTCGACGCGGAGTTTGACGCGGGCGCGCGTCCGCTCGACGTTTACTCGGTCGCGCTCGGCAAGGCTGCCGGCTCGATGGCAGTCGCGCTCGACGAAATCCTGGGCGAGCATTTGCGCGAAGGTGTGGTCAGCGCGCCGCCTTTGAAAACACCTCTACCCGCGCGCTGGCAAGTCTTCGAGGGCGGACACCCTCTGCCGAACGAGGCGAGCCTACAGGCGGCGCGCGCCGCGCTCGATCTCCTCAGCCGCGCCGACGAACAAGCCGCGACCAACGCGCGCTCCGTCGTCGTCGTCTTCCTCGTCTCCGGCGGCGGCTCGGCGATGTTGGAGTTGCCGCGCGACGCGGGCGTCGCGCTCGAAGATTTGCGCGCGATGAACCGCTCGCTCGTCACGTGCGGGGCGGGGATAGCCGAGATCAACGCCGTGCGCCGCGCCGTCTCAGCCGTGAAGGGCGGCGGGCTGAGTCGCGCCGCCGCGCGTGCCGCGCAGGTCACGCTCGTCGTTTCAGACGTGGGGCGCGGCGCGGCGCAAGCGGTCGCTTCGGGTCCGACGTTTTCCGTTGACGATGAACAGAACACGCGCGAGGCGCGCGATGTTATCCAACGCTACGATCTCGCGGCGCACCTGCCCGCCTCAATCCTGCGCGCCGTCGAGCGACATCGCGCGCCTGACGCGAGCGCGAACACTCGTAAGAAAGAGAGTGCCGTGCGCCGCCACTTCGTCCTGCTCGATAACGCGCTCGCCGTCAAACGCGCGGCGGAGATCGCGCGCGGGCTCGGCTTCGCGGTCGAGGTCGCGCGCGATCTCGTCGAGCAAAACGTCGAAGAGGGCGCGCGCGCGCTGGTCTCGCGTCTGTTTGAATTGCGTGAGAGGACAGGTGTAGGACGCGGCGTGTGCGTCATCTCCGGCGGTGAGTTCGCGTGTCCCGTGCGCGGTGACGGCGTCGGCGGGCGAAACTCCGAGACCGTGCTGCGCTGCGCGCTAGAACTCGACGCGCGGACTTCTAAGCTCGACGCTGCTGCTGCGACGCAACACGGCGCGGTCTCGCCGGAATCTTTCGACCGTCGCGCACGCTTCGTCGTCCTCGGCGCAGGTACGGACGGCATTGACGGTAACAGCCCCGCCGCGGGCGCGCTCTGCGATGAGACGACCGCCGCGCGCGCGCGCTCGCTCGGTCTCGACGCCGGGAAGTTCTTGGACGCGAGCGACGCCTACACCTTCTTCGCCGCCCTCAATGATGCGCTCGTCACGGGCGCGACCGGCACGAACGTCCGCGACCTGCGTATCCTTTTAGGTAAAGAGTGAAAAGGTAAAAGGCAAAAATGAAGACGGCGCGGTTGCCAGCGTCGCCTGCCTTCACTTTTGCCTTTTTAATTTTTCCTTTTGCCTTATTTCCGCCCGTAGTCGTCGCTCAGGCGCACGATATCGTCTTCGCCGAGGTAGCCGCCGCGCTGGATTTCGATGAAGACCAACATCTGCGCGCCGGGGTTTTCGACGCGGTGCGCCGCGCCCACATTAATATCAATGGTCTCGCCCGCGCGCACGGTGATCTCTTCGCCGTCGAGCGTCACTCGCGCCTCGCCCCGCACGACCATCCAGTGCTCGGCGCGCTGCGCGTGTTTCTGGTAGCTCAGACGCTTGCCGGGCAGCACCTCTATGCGCTTGACCTTGTAGTTCTCGCCCTCGTCGAGCACGGTGAAGGAGCCCCACGGGCGTTCATCGTAGAGCGGCGACGTGTTCGCGGCAGTTTCCGATTCAGGCATCATCAATCCTCGCGTTCGCTCTCTTCGTTGCGCGCCAGCTCATGCTCACGCCGGACGAACAATGTACACGCAACGCGGCGCGCTTGTCACACACGACGACGACTCTCACTCGCGCGCGAAAGTTTCGACCCTCAGGTCGCGCCCGTCCGTCGTGAAACTGATCGCGCCGCGCCGCCCGGTCTGCAAGACCTGCGCGCCAGACGCACGCCAGCGTTCGACGACCTCGGCAGCCGGGTGACCGAAGGGCGAGTCGAGCCCGACGGAGACGACGGCAAAGGCGGGGCGCGTCGCTGCGACGAAGGCTGCGGTCGAGGAAGTCTTGCTCCCGTGGTGCGCGACCTTCACCACGTCGCAGCGCAGATCGTCGCGCGCGCCGACGAGCGCGC
>JAVXVR010000593.1:0-3037 GCA_032230165.1 Acidobacteriota bacterium
CGGCTGCGGCTGACGACGCCGAGAAAAGCGCCCGCGCCGTTCGGCTCGTTGTCTTCGCCGCCGGGCGCCGCTTCTGACTCCTTCAGATCGACGATACCAGTGATGGAGGCTTGGGGCGGAGTGAAACTTTTATAGAGATACTGCTGCGGCAGCACGCCGTTGTTGTACTTCGCGACGGCGGCTTGAAACTCCATGAAGGCTTTGTCGTTCGGTCGAACCAGTTTCCACTCGCCGCTCGAAGAGAGCGGATCGCGCGCGGCTTCACGGCGCAGGATCATCATCTTCTTGAACGCGCCGGGGAACGGCTCGACGCCTTCGATCAACTGATCCATGCTCGTCGGCGGGGTCTGCTTGAGCGCCGTGTAAACGGCGATCGCCTCCGCGACCTCCTCGCCGCGCGCGATTGACTCTCTCTCTCGGTCGCGCTGCGACTGCTGCTGGAGGCGCGGGGCGGCTGTGGTCAGGACGAGCGCGAGGATCGCGCAGACGGCGAGCAGCGCGACGAGCGTGTAGCCGCGCTCGCCCGTGCGCGCGGCGAGTGTGTCGCACGGGTTGCGTTTCGCGTCGGGTGGGTGGTGTTTATGGTTCGCCGTCATCATCGGTGGTGGGCGGCTGCGCCATGCGCGGGGCGACTCCGCCGGTCGTGCCCTTCGCGTCGCTGTAGGGAAGCGAGTGCTTGATGTTGAGTTGCGTGTCGGTGAACTCGACGGCGCGCTCGGAGATGCTCGTGACTTTGAAGCGACCGCCGACGATGTCGCCGCGTTTGACCGTGAGCAGGTCGTTGCCCGCCGTCGGCTTGAGCCACGCCGTATCGACGTAACGCTTGGTGCCGAAGATGCCGATGAAGGTGAACTGCGGTGTCGGCGGCGGCATGACGTTGACGGTCTGCGTGTTCGAGTAGAGCGTGCCGTCCGCGTTGCGGATGATGACGGCGCGCGAGCCGGGCGACTGGACGAACGCCGCAGGGATCGTCGTCGAGAGTTGCTGCGCGCTCTTGAAGGTGGTCGGCAGCTCCTGATTGTCAACGAAGACGTGCGTCTGCGGCGTGAACTTGTCGCCCGTGATCTCGACCGCGAAGTCGCCCGTGCGCGCATAGACGTTCGTGGGCTGGAGCGAGCCGAGCAGTAAGGGCGGCGGTGGCGTCGGTGTCGGAGTCGGAGTCTCGACCGGAGTCGCGCTGCCCGGCGTCGGCGTCGGCTTGACGTAGAAAGCGAAGATGTTGCGCGCGGGGTCGGGCGCGTAAGACGCGGCGATGATCGGCGGCACCTCGTGGGGCATGTCGATTGTATTGCCGTCGTTCGCGTCGGTTGGCGCGACACCAGCGGTCTGCGTCGTCGCGGTGCGCGGCGTGCGGGTCGTCTTTGGAGTGGGCGTCGGCTTGTCCGAGGCGAAGAACATCCTGAAGATAAGGACGAGCGCAATGAGCGGGAGGGCGAGCGCCGCGAGCAGCTTGGTGCGCTCCGCCGTGGTTTTGCATTCTGGGTGTGACATAAAACTTTCTCCGCTCGCGAGACGCTACTGTGATGTGGTCTGCGGCGCGGCGGTTGCGCCGCCCGCCTCCGTTGCCGCGCCCGTGGGACGAAAATATGCGGACATATCGAGACGCAAAGAGACGAGCGCGCCGCGCGCGGCGGCGGCGTCCCCGCCCGTCTCGTTGATGCCTTCGAGCTGCACGCCGTTGATGACGATGAAGCGGCGGCTGGTCTCCACGTCGCGCAGGAAATGGCGCAGGTTGGCGTAATTCCCCTCGATGGTCAGGCTGATGTCGGTCGTGGGAAAGACGTTCTGGCGTCGGCGCGCAGAGCCCGCGAGATTCCCTGCGGCGCGCTGCTGCGACCCTTGCGACGCGCCCGCCTGCGTGTCGTCCTGATAGATGAAGGAGAACTGCGGGCGCGCGAGGTTGTTGCGCTTCGTCTTCTGGTTCAGCTCTTCGATCAGAGCCTGCTGCGCGCCCGCCCCGCGCACTTCGAGCGAATCTGACTCGAAGCGCGTGAGGCTCTCAAGAATGCGCGAGACGCTCTCGCCGACGTTGCGGTCGCGGTCGCGGTTCTCGCCCGCCGAGCGGATTCCCGTCTGCAATCTCTGCCGCTCGGTCTCAAGGTCTGTGACGCGCGAGCGCGCGGGGACGAGCAGCAGGAAGTATGCAGCGATGCTGAGCGCGAGCAGTGCGCACGCCGCGACGAGCGCGACGATCTCCGGCGTGCCGAGGAAGCTCGTGCGGCGCGAGCCGCGAAACTGCGCGAGGCGTGCTCTGACCTGATCGCCGCGACCGCCGCCGCCGCTCTGCCCGCGCGATTGATCGTTCGCGCGACCGCGCTCGGCGGGCACAAGCGTCGCGCCCGTCGCGCCCGTCTTTGTCGCGTGCCCCTCGCGTCTCATCGCCCCGCCTCCGTCGTCGCGCTGGCGCGCGCCACGTCCGTCGAGAGCGCGGCGCGCGCGGCTGTGTTGTCTCTCGCGTTGTCCGGCGCGGGGCGTGAGACGGGCGCGTAGCGCACGCGCAGCGTCGCCTCGATGCCAGCCTCGCCCTTCGGCGCGGGCTGCTGCGTGAGCAGGTCTGCGGAGAAGATGCCGGAGCGCGCCATCTGCCCCATCATGTCGGTCACGTCCGTCGGGCTGCGTGCGACGACGGCGAGTTCGAGTTCCGCGCGCACGTGCGCGCCGCTCCCGTTGATGTCGCGCACGGTGATGCGCGAGACGCGCACGCCCTGCGGGAGCGTCGTCTCCAGATCGGCGAAGTGGTGCGACCACGAAAAGTTTTTGCGATCGACGATGAGGTGCGCGGCGTCGAGCGAGAGCCGCTGTGGCTCTGTGAGCTGATCGTTGATCTCGCCCGCCTGCTTCTTCAACTCGTCCGACTGTGTGCGCAAGCCGCGCACGTCCGCCTCGACTGCGGCGGCGCGCGCGAACGCTCGCCCGCGCGTGCGCTCGTCGCGTTCGGCGCATCCGTCACGTGACCTTCGCGCCTCATCGCATCGCCTCCGTGCGTGAAGTTGTGCGTGCGACTTCGTTCGTCGTTGTCGTCGCGTCGCGCTCCGCC
>JAVXVR010000598.1:0-2727 GCA_032230165.1 Acidobacteriota bacterium
AAGTCGGATTAAAGAGCCCTTTTTGCCGCCAAATCACTCGACGTTGAGCGCGTGGCGAGATGTGCGTCCGCGGTACGCGGGTTGTTATTAGAGGTCTAACGAAACGACCCTTCGCGGGCGCGGGAAATGGGTTCCGGCGCGGCGCGGGTGGGCAAACAATTCGGGGGCTTGCTGAAATCATGAACCGTCTGAAAATCCTTGCGCTCGCAGTCGCAGTCGGCGGCGGGCTGGTCTGGTCGGCTCTGGCGTTTACTTCAACCGCCAGCGCGCGTCAGTCAAACCTGACGCTCTCACAACAGTTCGAGCGTCGCATTCTCGCGACGACGAAAGAGGCTCCGTTCGATCTGCGCTTCTTCACGACCGCCGTTAAGACAGACTCGCAAGGCAAGATCATCACGGGACCCAATAACGATCCCGTTAAAAACATCATGGGCGCGGAGAGCGCCGGCGAGCGCGGCGGCTTGGAGCGCTTCACCAAGATCATGTTCGGCGCGAGCTACATTGACGGGCGACCCGATCCGGGCACGCGCATTGATCCGAACAACCCGCAGGTGAAAAGCGGCAACGAGTTCTGGCCCAACCGCAAGCAGCCCTTCCGCTCCGAGCCGCGCTCGCTCGCGCTCGCGCCCGATGGTCGCAAACTCTACGCCGCACTCCCCGGTCGCGAAGGCTACCCCGACTGGCGCGTTGCGGTCGTGGATACGACGAGCCAGATCGTCTTGAAGTGGATCGATCTGCGCCCGCCGGGACAGACCAAGGGCTTGCGCCCCATCGGTCTGAAAATCTCGCCGCTCAACCGCGACATCTACCCCGCGCCTTACCTCGTCGTGCTCAACCAGTACGGCAACTTCGCTTCGGTCGTCTCGACGCAAACCGACGAGGTGCTCGGCGAGTTTGAGACGGGCTTCTACGGTGAGAAGCTCGCCTTCAACCGCGACGGCACGCGTCTCTACATCACGGATCGTTTCAAGGACGAGGTGCGCGCCTTCCGCGTCGAGCCGGGTCCCTTCTTCGTCCCCATCGCCGAAATCCCGACCGGCACGACCGACCTTGAGCGCGCCAACCCGCGCGATCTCGATTTGAGCGCGGACGGCAAGACTCTCTACGTCGCCAACACGCTCGGACACACCATCGCCGTCATCAACGTCGAGGCGGACGCGAACCAGCTCGTCAAGGTCATGCCCGTCGGCGGGCTCGCGACCGACGTGAAGATCATCGGTCGCTGGGGCATCGTCTCAGGTCAAGAGACGAACACGAAATTGAACGGGCGCGAGTCCGGTCACGGTCTGCCGACGAAGACCGCGCAGGGCGTCGTCGTCAAGAACAACGGTCAGCCGCTCGGCTATACGCCCGTCATGACGGATGCAACGAAGGCGACGACCTTCGACGACATCGGCTCAGAGATCAACGTCTTCGACACGGCGACCAACTCTTTCGTCTTCCGCTACGTTGACGAGGGGCGCGACATCTCGCAGCTCGTCACGCCCGGTCAGTTCGTCGATCTACACGACCACGCCGCCGCGCAGAAGATCATCAAGGGCAGTGGTCCCGAACAGATGGTGATCAAAAACAACATCCTGTTCGTCACGCACGCGCATCAGGAGCAGGTTGAGGCGTTCCGCATCAACCCGAATGCCTCCGACCCGTCGCAGCTCCTGACCGAGATCAACATCGAGTTCACCGGCGGCATCACGCCGCAGGGCGTCGAGGTCGCGCCCGACGGCTCGCGCATCTACGTCGCCAACATGCAGACGGAAGATGTTTCCTTCTTAAACGTCGGCGCGGATGGTCGCCTCTCGCGCGCAGGCTTCTTAGCCGTCGGCGTTACGCCTTCGACGCCCGACCCGACGACGGGCGGTCACGGTCAGAACCTTTTCGCGACCGACGAGGAAGCGGGCTTGCGCTGGTTCTTCTCGGACGCTTATTCGGACGACGGTCAAAAGTCGTGCGGCTTCTGCCACTGGCAGGCGCAGCAGGACGGCTGCCAGTGGAACGTCGCGGCGAACGCCGTGGGCGGAGTCAAGGTCTGCCCGCAGAACAAAGACATCTCCGACAACTGGCCCGAATGGTACGAGGGGCTAAACAACGACTTCATGGCTTACGCCTCCGCCTGCAACGGCGAAGTCCTGCTCGGCGAGCGCACGCCCACACCGCTCTTCCCGCAAGCCGATCCGGTTGATCGCTTCCACGCGCGCGAGGATTTCGTCCTGCGCAAAACGGAAGAGAACTCGAAAGCCATCGGTCGCAACGATCTTTCGGGGAGGGCGTTCAAGGTCGGCTACTATGATCTCGCTTACCTGCAAATCCTCTGGTCGCAGAACGAGACGCGGCAACTGCCGAACCCGCTCAACCAGTTCCCCGACACAGACACCGCCGCGCAGATCGCGCGCGGTCGCCAAATCTTCACGCTCAAAGTCTCTGAAGGCGGCGCGGGCTGTGCCGACTGTCACCACAACGGCAACAAGTTGACGAACGGCGTCGTTGACGACACCTTCCAGGACTACAACATCCACGAGCCGGGCGTCATCTCGGAGACGACCGTGGACGGCGACGGACCCTTCTTCCGCCCCGCGAACGACTACTTCTTCACGCCCTTCGCCCCGCCGCAGGACGTGGGCACGCCGCAGAACTTCTCCTCGCGCAACACGAAGCACCTGCGCGCGTGGTGGGACAGCGTGCCGAAGTGGCTGCATCACGGCTTCGCGCACACGCCGCGCGAGATGCTGC
>JAVXVR010000199.1:0-4890 GCA_032230165.1 Acidobacteriota bacterium
CGGCGCGGCGGTCGTCGCGAGTCTCCATCCACAGCCGTTTCGCCGCAATGGTCTGCCGCTCCTCGCCGGCGCGCTCGCGGCTAACTGCGCCGATCTGGACTTCGTGCTCGTCCTGCTCGCTCACGACAAATCGTGGCATCGCGGGTTCACGCACTCGCTCGGCTTCAGCCTGCTGCTCACTCTGCTCGCGCTAATTGTCTGGGGCGGGGCACGCCTGAGAAAAGTCTTAGCTTACGGCGCGGCGTACACCTCGCACGGGCTGCTGGACTACGCGACGCAGAAGTTTGGTGGAGGCGTGAAGCTGCTCTGGCCCCTCTCGGAGGAGAGGTTTGGGCTTGGGCGTTGGAGCCTCTCCGAGCTGCCTTCGAGACTCCCGCCGCTGTTGGTGTTGAGGTGGCTGGCGGTCGAGCTGTTCATCTTCGCGCCGCCGCTGCTACTTATAATGATCTTGCGCGCTCACTACTCGGCGGGTCATCAGTCTGAGCATGAAGCCCCGCGCGCGCCCGCGTAAACTTAATCACTCACACTCGCCCAGCGGTCTTCAATCTTTGTCGTCGCGCCCCGCCGCGTCGAAGGGCTGGCTCTTGATCGACGGGCGTGTGTGCTGTTGCTGTTGAGAGTTGTTCTGTTGCGCGCTCGTCGAAGAGTTTTGCGAGCCGAAGACGTAGGTGTCGCGCGTCTGCACGGCGAGTTCGGGGCGCATGACGCGCACCTTGACCTGTCGTCGCTCGCCCACGCTCGGCGTGCGCTTCGGGTAGTAGCCGAGGCTGTACTGTCGTCGCAGCTCTTCGGCGACGAGCGCGAAGGTGGCTGAGAGATCACGGTTGTCGTCGGCGCGGTAGCGGCGCGCGCCCGACGTCGTGGCGAGGTCGCCGAGGTATTGGTCGCCGCGCGCATACTCTTCAGGCGTGCAGCCCGTGCAGCCCGCTCCGCCGCCGCCGCCGTTTGGATAGCCTCCGCTTCCGCTTCGACCGCCACCACCACGACCGCTGCCGCTCCTGCCGCCCGCGCTGCCGCCGCCGAAGATGATGCTGCCGAGGATGTCCGCGACCGTGCCCGCGCTGCCGCCGCCGCGACGGTTCGAGCCCCCGCTCCCGCCCCCGCCCGGATAGCCGCCCCCACGGCGCGGGTAGCCGCCGCCGCCGTTCCACACGCCGCCCCCGCCGGAAGCGTCGTAGGTGTCGTACTGCACGGGGTAGATGAGCGCGTCGGCTTCTTCGGCGTCGCGCACGGTTGACTGGTAGTTGGCGTGTTTGCTCGACGTGTCAACGCCGTCGGTGAAGAGGACGATTGCCTTGCGCCCCTCGATGCGGTTGAGTCGTTGGTTGATGACGAAGTCCACGGCGTCGTAGAGGCGCGTGCCCTCGCCACGGTTGGCGCGGCGGATGGCGCTGCGCAACGCGTAGTGATCGTTTGTCGGCTCTGCGAGCACGCGCACCTCGTCGTCGAAGGAGACGACCATCACGCGGTCGGCAGCGCGAAGCTGATCGACGAAAGAGATCGCCGCGTCCTGCATCTCCTCCATGCGGTAGCGCGTCGAGCCGGAAGTGTCTATGAGGAGCGCGACGGTGAAGGGCTTCTCCGTGGTCGCGAAGTAGGCGACCTCCTGCTCGACGCCGTCCTCATAGACGCGAAAGTCTTCCTTACGCAGATCGGGGATGTACTTGCCCGCGCGATCCATCACGCTCACGGGGAGCGTGACGAGCGTCGTGTTGACGCTCAAGACTTCGCTCTCATCTACATCGATGGGCTCGTTCGACTGGGGTGCGCGCGCGCCCGCGGTCTGCGGCTGGTTGCTCGCGACCGCGCCGCCGAGCGTCGGCGGTCGGCGCGGAGTTTGCGGCGCGGGAGTCTGCGGCGAAGGATCGTTCGTGGTCGTCGCGGGCGGATAGCTCGCGCTTGCGCCCGTAGTTTGACCGACTCGGCGCGGTCGCGTCTGCGCCGTGGCGGCGGGCAGGAGCACGGTGGCGTAGAGAGAGAGCGACAGGGCGACGGCGACGATCCTTTTCATCTTCGAGTGTGCTCCTTACGGGCAGAAACCGCGCGGGCGGACGTTTCCTCTGATTGCGCGGGGAGAGAGCGAACGCATCCTTTGATTACGCGGGGAGAGGCTGGGATGCTTGGAAAATGAAACGCCGCGTTGAGTATAAGAGACAGGCACGCCCTGACGCCAGCCGTGCGTGCGTGCCCGTCGTCAGACGTGCGTGCTCCTTAGTCAGTCGTCGAAGAGGGAAGCCACGGCGTCTCGCTGCTCGCGGCGCGCGATGCGGCGCGGCTTGAAGACGTAATGCGCGCGCGCGTGGACGGACGCGCCGGGCGCATCAACCGTGACTTTGATCTTGCGCTGTCGTCCTTCGCCCGCGCGGTTTTTCGGGTAGTAGCCGAGACTGTACTGCTCGCGCAGCTCGGCGGCGATGCGCGCGAACGATTCGGCGAGGCGTGTCGTGTTGTCAGCCATGTAGTAGCGCCCGCCCGTCCTGTCGGCGACGAGTCGCATGAAAGCGGTCGCGCGTTTATACGCCGCGCTGAGCGTCTCGCCGCGCGGGGTGACGACGTCGGTCACGATCTGACCGCGACTGATCGGATCAAGCTGCGCCTTCGACGCATCGTCAATCGTGTCGTACTGGACTGTGTAGACGAGCGCGTCGGATGCGTCGGCGGCGCGCCCGGCGGCGTCGAGCGTGGCGCGGCTCGTCGTGTCCACGCCGTCGCTTAGGATCACGACCGCCTTGCGCCCACTGATGCGACTCAGACGGCGGCTGATGGTCTCTTCAAGCGCGTCGTAGAAACTCGTCCCGCCGCCCGAACGCGCGCGGCTGATCGCCTCGAACAGCACGCGCCGGTCGCCCGTCGCCTCCGACAGCACGGAGACGTTTTTGTCGAACGCGACGAGCATCACGCGGTCGCCCTCGCGCAACTGTGCGACGAAGGCGCGCGCCGCCGCCTGAATATCTTCGCGCTTGAAGCGCGCCGAGTCGCTCATGTCGAGCAGGAGCGCGACCGTGAAAGGCTTGTCCGCCGTCTCGAAGAAACTGATCTCCTGCTCGACATTATCCTCGAAGATGCGAAACTGTGCGCGCGTGAGATCGGTGATGAAACGCCCGCCGCGATCCGAGACGCGCACGGGCACTGTGACGAGCGTCGTGCTGACCGTCTCTACTTCATCTTCAGCCGGCGGCGTCGCGGGCGAAGGCTTCGGCTGCTGCGCTCGGGCGTGCGGCGCGGCGAAGAGGAGAGAGCAGAGCAGGCAGACGAACGCGATTCGTTTCATCGAGTGAGCCTCCTTTCGCTGGGAGCGCGGGCATCTTGCCCGCAGAAGCGTGCGCGAGCACGCTGACGCAGATTCGAGATTATCCAACTCGAACTTAATCGCGACGACATGATGCGCACTCACGCGCTCATGGCGGGCAAGATGCCCGCGCTCCCAAGCCGACGCGCGCCCGCTTCAGTCGCAGCCAATTTTAGACGCTGCGCGTTAATCACTTGTTCCCGCGCCGCTCGTCGTAATCGCGTTCCAGACGAAGGGCAATGTGCCCCACGTCTGCCCGCGATGCTGCGGGCGGAAGCCGAAGAGGACGACGCGCCCACGCCCCAGAGAGACTTCCGCGAGCGCGATTTTCCCTGCGACGAAACGCTCGCCGAGCAGCCAGCCGGAGCGCAGCACGTCCTGCGAAGCGTAGCGCGCGACGACGCGGACAGACTTGTCTTCGCCCGCGAGGTCGAAGGCGGAGCTGTTGATGAAGTAGGCGTTTGTGTCGCGCTGCAAGCCCCGCGCGAGCGGGCTTGAGGTGTCAACGTCGAGGCGTAAGATCGAGCCGGGGCAGTAGAAATCTGATGAGCGCACGCCTTCAAGGACATTTTTGAGCGGGAGATGGAAACGCTTGATGGCGAGTTCGGTCGAAGCGTCGAAGCAGACGAGCGTGCCGCCGTCTTCGACGAAGCGACGCAAGTTTTCGACGCCCGCCTCCGTGATGCCGCCCGCAAACTCCGCAGGCGCGGTCTCTTTGCTTCGACCTTCGACGATCTCACGCAGGCGCATCGAAGGCAGCACGATCACGTCGTACTTCGCGCGCAGGTTTCCGGCGCGCACGCCCGCGTCGAGCAGCGAATCGTATTTGACGTTGAAAGTGTCGAAGACGTAGCGCGTCCAGCCCTCGTCCATCGAGCCCGTCCAACTCTTGTAGAGCGCGAGGCGGACGTTCGTCTGTCCGAGCGGGTTCGCGACCGGACTACCCGCGCCCGTCCTTAATGTGAGACCGAGATCGCGTCGCACGTCCGTCTCGTCTTTGACGAGCGTCATGCGTCGCTGCGTCCCTGTCTCGCTCACATTGCGCAAGAGTTTCGCCTCGACGCCCATCTGCATCGGTAGCGTCCAGCCCGCCACATCATATGGACGCTCAGCCGCGCCCGTCGCCGTGCGCCGATCGGGATAGACTTGCGGCTCGAACAAGGCAAGCACGTTGGGGCGATAAGGCTGCGCGAGCGGGATGAAATAACTGCCCGCCGGAATCTCGTGCGCCGCGCCATCGGAGACGGTTGCGATCTCTGTCGTTTCGCGCGTCGCCGTGCGCGACTCACGCGCCGCAGTTTGATCCGCATCGCCTTCCGCGCCGCGAGCGATCACGTCTTCGCGCACGATCTTTTTGACGATGCGCTGCGTCGCGGTCTCGCCGTGCAACTCGCGTTCGAGCCTGAAAACTTCGACGCCCTGCGCGACGAGCGCGCCCGTCATCTTCGCGACCGACTCGTCGCGCCCCTGTCCGGGCGGGACGACGTAGCCGAGCGGCGCGTCCTTCGCCTGCGCTGCGTCGAGCGCGCCGCGACCGAGTTCGTAGAAGTTTCTGAGATACCTCGCGCGGTACTTCGCCGCCATCGAGAGCACGGCGCGCG
>JAVXVR010000201.1:0-9865 GCA_032230165.1 Acidobacteriota bacterium
CGTCAAGGGCGCGTTCGACGCCGCCTTCAAGATTCCGAACTTCCTGCAAAACGTGTTTGGCGAGGGTGCGCTCTCCGCGTCCTTCATTCCCGTCTATGCCGGGCTGCTTGCGCGCGGCGAGGAACGCGAAGCAGGGCGCGTCGCGGGCGCGATCTTTACCCTACTCGCGCTCGTCACGTCGATCCTCGTCCTGCTCGGCATCTTCGCGACGCCGTACCTCATCACCATCATCGCGCCCGGCTTCACGGGCGAGACGCGCGAGTTGACGATCCGACTTGTCAAGATTTTCTTCCCCGGCGCGGGACTGCTCGTCATCTCGGCGTGGTGTCTCGGCGTACTCAACTGCCACAAGCGATTCTTCCTCTCCTACACCGCGCCAGTCATTTGGAACTTGGCGATCATCGGCGCGCTCGTCGGCTTCGGCAGCCGCGTCGATCTCGCACAACTCGCCGTCTATGCCGCGTGGGGGTCGGTCGTCGGCAGCTTCTTGCAGTTCGGCGTCCAACTCCCAACTGTGTTTAGTCTCGTCGAAGGCTTGCGCCCCGCGCTCGATCTAGCTTCGACGCATGTGCGCGCCGTGGTGAAAAACTTCGCGCCCGTCTTTGTCAGCCGCGGCGTCGTGCAGATCAGCGCCTACGTCGATGCAATGCTTGCGAGCTTCATCTCGGCGGAGGCGGTCGGCACGCTGACCTACGCGCAGAGCATCTACACATTACCGATCAGTTTATTCGGGATGTCGGTCTCAGCGGTCGAACTGGCGCAGATGTCCGGCACGGTCGGTAGTAAAGAAGAGATCGCGGCGAAGTTGCGCCCGCGGCTCGACGCGGGGCTGAGACAAATCGCCTTCCTCATCGTGCCGTCAGCGGTCGCCTTCCTCGCACTTGGCGACGTGATCGTCGGCGTGCTCTACCAGACGGGAAGGTTTAATCGCAACGATACGATGTTCGTCTGGGGCATTCTCGCGGGCTCGACCGTGGGCTTACTCGCCTCGACGCTCGGTCGGCTCTACTCATCCACTTATTATGCGCTGCACGACACGCGCACGCCGCTGCGCTTCGCCGTCGTGCGCGTTGTCCTTACAACTGCCCTCGGCTACCTATTCGCGTTGCCACTACCGCGTGCGCTGGGAATCGATCCGCGCTGGGGCGTCGCCGGACTAACTTCGTCGGCGGGGATCGCCGGGTGGGTCGAGTTCTATCTGCTGCGCCGCTCGCTCAACCGTCGCATCGGTCGCACGGGTCTCTCCTTCCCTTTCGTCGCCAAGCTCTGGGGCGCGGCAATCGTCAGCGCCGCCGTCGCCTGGGGGCTTAAGCTCGCCGTCGGCAGACACCACGCACTCCTCATTGCTGTTCTCGTTCTTATCCCTTACGGTCTGCTCTATTTCGGCATCACCGCCCTTCTCAAAATCCGCGAATCGGGCGTTGTCGTCAGTCGTTTCACACGCCTTCTGCGAAGGTTTGTGAGCTAATTGTCACCGCCAAAATCGTCTTCGTCGAGCCTGACGATGCACGTCACTTTGCCGCTAAAAACTATCCGTGCGGTTCAGTCGCCTATTGAGCAGGCAGGGCGAGTCGCATGGTATTTCTCACCATTTTTCGGAAAGAGAATCAGATTGATGCTTTTCTTTGAATGAAACGAATCCCGAACCGACAACGATGCTTCTGCTCGGCACGGGCTTAGCGGGCGCGGCAGCCAACATGCGTCGCAGGCGGCGTAAAGCGGTGCAAAATTAAGCGTTTCGCTCGACTTAGCTCGTATGCAGGGAATCATCGCTCCTCTTTCAAACTCCCTGCGAGCCGCGTTTTCGAGTGCGGCTCGCAAAGAGTTAGGTGAATAAACTTTTTCTGGAAGGACAGGAGCATTAGACCTTTGTGGCAGTAAAGGGTTGAAGAATCGTGTTTCTCGGTGGTGTGGGTGTCTTGTGCGGGTCACTCTGCCAATGAAATTTAAGGGGATTGCCCCTCCCCTTATTTGACATAAGTTGCCGTACAGCACCCTTATCGGTAATTAGTCCTGCTGGGCTTTGCTCATAAAGGGATGGAGTGCGAAGTAGTAGAGTTTACCGAATCTAGGAGGAAATAATGAGCCGTTACTTGAAACCTTACCTTTTCGCCGCCGGACTTCTGCTTTTCGTCGGCTTAGCCGGCGCGCGCTCCGCCAACGCCACCCCCGTTACTTACTCGACCACCGGTTCCTTTAACGGTGCGGGCAGTTCGATCACGTTCACGAACGGTGTCGGAAACTCGACGACCATCGCGTTCACAGGCGTTTCCAGCACTGTGAACGCCAACCCTTTCACCTTCGCCAGTCTTGGGGAATTCAAGACCACGGTGACGGGCACGGGCGCGACCATTACACCTGGCACAACGTTCTCAATCGTTATCACGCAGACTGCTCCAAGTGGCGGCACCGGGTCATTTTCTGCCGTCCTGACCGGCACGCTTCAGCAGGACTCGAGCACGGGGCTCGTCACTTTCGCGACTAGTGCTGTGACCATCAACGGTGTCACTTACTCGTTAAGCAACAACCCGTTGCCGCTTGTCCCGCCCAGCACCAACAATGGCATAACGTCGGTTCAGGCGCAGATTACGGCTGTCCCCGAACCTGCGACGATGTTGCTCCTCGGCACAGGTCTGGCGGGCGTAGCAGCCAAGGTTCGCAGACGCCGCAAAGTGGCGTAGTAAGCCGCAACGGCGAGGAATTCTCGAATTCCATTAGTTTCCGCCTGATTCACCTTTTTCTGTTGCCAAGCAAAGAGCCGGGAGCGAGAGGTCGCCTCCGGCTCTTCGCTTTTTCCGCCAAATCTGCCTATTTTCGGGGTCAAGTTTTTTCTGGAGAACCACCCGCATTAAACATTTGTAGTTAAATACAAACGGACAGTTAACAGTAGCGGCAGGCTTGGCGGGGAGACTCCCGCCGACTGGCGCTTTTCTTTTGCCAGAAACCCCTAAACCGACTCCGCCCCTCCCGGACTCAAGCGGCGTTGACCTAGCCAGGCATCTCTCCCTATCATTTCGCCGTGCGCAAAGTTATTCCAGCCGCCGAGATGCGCGACATAGACCGTTCGACAGCCGAACGCTGCGGGCTTCCATCTCTGCTGCTGATGGAAGCCGCCGCCAACGCCGCCGCACGCACCGTCGCGTCCATCTTCCCGCAGACGCCGTCTGGACTACGCGTGCTCGTCCTCTGCGGGCGCGGCAACAACGGCGGCGACGGCGCGGCGCTTGCACGCATCCTGTTTACGCGAGGATCTTCCGTTGAGGCGGTCTTACTAGGTCGGGTTGACGACACGCAGGGGGACGCGCAGGTTAACTTTGACACCCTTCGCAATCTCTCGCGTTCAGATGGTCTCGGAGGTCTGACAGAGTCGAACGCGCCAAGCCCATCTGCGGTTGAGGTTTTAGCAGGAGACTTATCCTTCGTCGAATGCAATTCCATCGAAGAGTGGGAGACGTATCTCGACCACACGAAGGAACACAATTTCGACGTTGTCATTGATGCTCTATTTGGGACCGGGCTGACGCGCCCGCTCGAAGGCTTGCATCTTGAGGCGGTCAACTTCCTTCATAGAGTTCGCGAACAGCGCGCCCCACGCGGAGACTCTAAACCTCTTCTTGTCTCGCTCGATCTTCCCTCCGGGCTCAATGCGGATTCCGCCGAGCTAATTGGCGATGCCGTGCGCGCTGATCTAACCGTGACCTTTACTGCGCCGAAGCCCGCGAACGTCCTGCCCCCCGCGTCGCACTTCAACGGTCAACTCTTCGTCGCAGACATCGGCTCACCCGCCGCTCTGCTTGATGAATCGCCTTCACAACTCTTTCTCGTCGAAGCCGACGATGCGCGCGCATGGCTCAGGCAGACGCGCTACGCGCCGGACTCATTCAAGAACACACATGGTCACGCGCTCGTCGTCGCGGGCTCGCGCGCGCTGACGGGCGCGGCGGTGCTGTGCGCCGAAGCGGCGATGCGTTCGGGCGCGGGGTTGGTGACGGTCGCGACGCCCGCGTCCGCCGTCTCCGCAGTCGCAGCGCGCGTCATGCCCGAAGTCATGACGGCTACGCTGCCAGAGACCGAGGCGGGCGCGGCGAATGCGGAAGCATTTGCTCGCGTCGCTCAACTTTCTGATCGAGCCGATGTGATCGCCATCGGCTCCGGTCTCACTTCTGATGATGAAGAGACACGTCGCTTCGTCCGCGCCGTCGTCGAGCGGCGGGAGCTTCCCGTCGTCATCGATGCCGACGGTTTGAACTCGCTCGCACCGTGGTCTGTGGATTTGCGCGGCTCGGCGGAGTTGCCGCTCATTCTGACGCCGCACGTCGGCGAGATGCGCCGCCTCATCGGCGTTGATGACAAAGACGCACTAAAAGACCGTGTTCGCGTCGCGCGCGAGTTCGCGACCGGGCACGCCTTGATCCTCGTCCTCAAGGGAGCACGCACAATCACAGCCGCGCCGGACGGTCGCGTCTTCGTCAACCCGACGGGCAACGCGGGGCTCGGCACGGCGGGCGCGGGCGACACGCTGACGGGCATCATCGCGGGCTTCATCGCGCAGGCTCGCGGCGCGCTCAAAGATCAAGCCGACGTGCTCGCGTCCGTCCTTGCGGCGGTCTATGTCGGCGGTCTCGCGGGCGACATCGCCGCGCGCGAAAGGGGAATGCGCACGATGGTCGCCTCAGACATACGCGAGCAGCTTGGAGCAGCCGTGCGCGCGCTCGACCCTGTGGGAGAGCAACCGTGCTGAATGAGACACAGGCGCGCGCTTCGCTCCCTGAAGGGGAGTGGACTTCACAAAGCGACGAAGAGACTCTGGCGCTTGGCGAGCGCTTTGGCTCAAGACTCGCCGGGGGCGAGATCATTCTCCTCGACGGCGCGCTCGGCGCGGGCAAGACCGTCTTCGTCAAAGGACTCGCGCGGGGTCTTGGCTTGGACGCGGGCGATGTTACGAGCCCGTCCTTCACGCTCGTCAACCGTCACGACGAGGGACGACTCACGCTCTACCACCTCGATCTCTACCGACTCGACGAAGGCGCATCAGCCGCGCATGCAGTCGATCTTGATGAGCTGCTCACGGACGAGCACGCCGTCGTCGTCATCGAGTGGGCGGAGCGCATGAAGGGCTACAGGCTTCCCTCGCCCGTCTGGAAAGTCTCGATCAAGGGCGACGGCGAGGAGCCGCGCGTCGTCACGATCCGCCCTTCAGCCTAGCGCGCCGAAACGCACCCCCGGCGCGATTGTGCTAAACTCGACCCGGTAATTTTTCACGGAGGACTTAAGACAATGCCTTACTCGGAACTCATGATCCGCCCGATGCGCGAAGAGCTGTCGCGCCTCGGCATCGAAGAGGCTAAGACGCCCGAACTAGTTGATCACGCACTTAAAGAGACGGACGGCACGGTGCTGGTCGTCGTCAATTCCGTCTGCGGCTGCGCGGCGGGCAAAGCGCGACCGGGCGTGGCGATGGCGCTGCGCCACGCGACGCGCCCAGACCGCGCCATCACCGTCTTCGCGGGCGCGGACATTGACGCGACCGAGCGCGCGCGTGAATACTTCACGGGCTACCGCCCATCCTCGCCGTCCATCGCTCTCTTCAAAGACCGTCAGCTCGTCTTCATGTTGGAGCGCTCGCAGATCGAAGGCAGGGACGCGCCCGCAATCGCCGAAGAGCTGACCCGCGCCTTCGACCAACACTGCTCGACGACGACCGCCGCCAACGCGTAACTGCCGTGACGAGTGACAAGTGACAAGTGACAAGCAAAACCTGTCTTACTTGTCACTTGTCACTTGTCACTTGTCACTCGTCTGATGTCTCTCACGCCCGACACTCCCGTCCTACATCTCTCGAAGTTCGCCGTCCCGCGTTTTGGTCAGCCGAGCGCGCGCCGCCTCGCGCTCGCCGTCGCTGCCGCCACAGGTAAGCACGACGCGGGCGAGGCGACGGTCGAAGACCTACTCAACTACCTGCCGATGCGCTACGAGGATCGGTCGAACCTCGCGCGCGTCGCAGACCTGCGCGACGGCACGGAAGCTTCGCTCGAACTCTACGTGAGAGTCGCGGGCGGCTTTCAGGTCGGGAAGAATCGCGGGGCGAAAGCGCCGCCGCTCTTCATCTTCGAGATCACGGCGAGCGACGCGGAGCGCACGGCGAAGCCGATCGTCGTCTGGTGGTTCGTCTCCGGTCGTCAGGCGGCGCGCATCGTCGCCTACCATCGGCAGAAGTTCACGCGCGGCGCACGCTTCATCGCTTATGGCAAGTGGGAGTTGGACGCGCGGCGCAACACCTTCGCGCTGCGTCTGAACAAGCCCGACGAGCTGGAGATGTTGCCCGGCACGGGCGCTGTGCCCGAACACGCGCTGCTGCGCCTCGCGGAAGAGGGACGCGGCGAGGACGAAGACGCTAAGACAGGCGCGGGATCGAATGGCGGCGCGACCGCGCGCACGGGCAATGTTGAGGAGCGCGCGGGCATTGATGAGAATGACGCTGTCGAGGGCGGCGCGGAGTCCGTGGAAAACGAAGAGGATGAATCGGGCGATCCAACCCTTGCCGCGATTCACGTCGGTCGTCGCGTGCCTGTCTATCGCAAGCTCGGCGAGTTTCGCACGAAACGTCTGCGCGAGTTGATGCACGCCGTCCTCGCGCGTCTCTCGGACGAAGCGATCACGGAGACGCTGCCCGCCGATCTCATAGCGCGACAAAAGTTGATCAGCCGCGCCGAGGCTCTGCGCCGCATACACTTCCCCACCGAGGACGTGCCGCTCGCCGACTACGAGCGCGCCCGCTCACCTGCGCACCTGCGTCTCATCTTCGAGGAGTTCTTCTGGGTCGCGCTCGCCATCGCGCTGCGAAAGAGCGAACGCGTCAAGGAGCCGAAGGGCGCGGTGATCGAAATCGGCGAAGGCGTGCGCCGGCACCTCGCCGAAGTTCTCCCCTTCTCGCTCACTGCGGCGCAGGAGCGCGCCGTGCGACGCATCCTCGACGACATGCAGTCGGACGTGCCGATGAACCGCCTGCTGCAAGGCGACGTGGGCAGCGGCAAGACCATCGTCGCCCTGCTCGCCATGCTCGCCGCCGTGGAGAACGGCTACCAAGCTGCGCTCATGGCTCCCACCGAAATCCTCGCAGAGCAGCACGCGCGCAACATCAAGCGTCTGCTCGCGCGCACATCCCACCGCACGGAGCTTTTGATCGGATCGCTGCGCGCCGCGGAGAAGCGCAAGATTCATGCGGCAATCGCGGCGGGTGAAGTGAACCTCTGCGTCGGCACGCACGCGCTAATTCAAGAGGCAGTACAGTTTCACAAACTCGGCGTCGTCGTCATAGACGAACAGCATCGCTTCGGCGTCCTGCAACGCGCCGCCTTGCGCGAGCGCGGCTTCAACCCCGACGTGCTCGTGATGACGGCGACGCCCATCCCGCGCTCACTCGCCATGACGGTTTACGGCGACCTCGATGTCACGGTGATCGACGAGTTGCCGCCGGGTCGCACGCCGATCAAGACGGTCGTCGTCGGCGAAGATCAGCGCGCCGGTGTTTACAAAGGCGTCGAGCGCGAGGTGCGCGGCGGGCGACAGGCTTACGTCGTCTATCCTCTGGTCGAAGAGTCGGAGAAGGTTGATTTGAAGGACGCGACGCGGATGTTCGAGCACCTGCGCGATCACATCTTCCCACACTTCGCGATTGGATTGATTCACGGCAAGATGAAGGCGGGCGAGAAGGAAGATGTGATGCGCCGCTTCGTCGCGGGCGAGATTCAGGTACTCGTCGCGACGACCGTTGTCGAGGTTGGCGTTGACGTGCCGAACGCATCATTGATGGTCATCGAGCACGCGGAGCGTTTCGGTCTCTCGCAGTTGCACCAGCTTCGCGGTCGCGTCGGGCGCGGCGCAGATCAGTCTTACTGCGTCCTGCTCGCGTCAGACAAGCGCACCGCCGTTGCCAGAGAGCGACTCGGCATCATGGAAGAGACTTCGGACGGCTTCCGCATCGCCGAAAAAGATTTGGAGATACGCGGACCCGGCGAGGTGATGGGCACGCGCCAGTCGGGCGTGCCCACCTTCCGCGTCGGCAACTTGGTGCGCGACGTGCAGATACTCGAAGATGCACGCACAGAAGCCGACTACTACCTCGGTGCGCGCCGGCGCACGCGCGAAACCTCGCGCATGATCGAGCGCGTCCGCGCCGACGCGCGCTTCGGTCTCGCTGTAGTCGGCTAGGGTTTCAAGTTGCAAGTCTCAAGATGGTGCTCTTGAACTTGAAACTTCCAACCTGAAACCTGAAACTACTCCGACTGTGAGAATCATCGCCGGAGAATATCGCGGGCGCGTGCTGAAGAGTCCGCCGTCGTTGCAGATTCGACCGACCTCGGATCGTCTGCGCGAGACACTGTTCAATGTCATCGCGCCGCGCATCGTGGGCGCGCGCTTCCTCGACCTGTGCGCCGGGTCGGGCGCTGTTGGGCTAGAGGCTCTGTCGCGCGGCGCGGCGTTCGTCCACTTCGTCGATCGCTCGCGCAAGATGTGCGGACTCATTGAAGCGAACCTCGATCTGTGCGGTGTGCCGGAAGACGAGACCGAGGTCGTGTTGAGCGAGGCGTCAGACTATTTGAAACGGGCGCGCACGCGCGGCGAGTTGTCCTGGGACATTGCCTTCTTCGATCCGCCTTACGCCACGGACTACCTTCCCGTCCTCGAAGCCTTCGGCTTGCCTCCGGCGATGCTGCTCGCGGCGGACGGTCTGCTCATCGTCGAGCACCATCACAAGAACGCGCTCAAAGACGAGGTCGGCGCGCTCCGGCGCTGGCGCATCCTGAAGCAGGGCGACTCGGCTCTCAGTTTTTATGAGGCTGCGTAAAAAGTCCTGGACGCGGCTGCCAGAGGCTCGATAGCTAAAGGGGCGATTGCCGTTGACAGTGTCGAGATGACGCGGCGCATAGTCCGCCACACAGAGTCCGCGTGATATACTGCGCGCCGCGCCTAACGAACGCACGCGCCCGCCTGCACAACCAGCGCGCCTCCCAAGCTCTTTATTTGGATTGTCGCCTCTATGCTTTACGCGTGGCGCGGGTTCGGATGCGTAGCCTCATGCTGCTCATTCAGGTGTGCCTCATCACTTACACTCTAAAGGAGGATCAGGAAATGGGCTTCTTCTCCAAGTTGAAGAAAGTTGTCGCAGGTGTAGATAAGGGCGCGGCAATCGCCGCCTCCACGCTCCCCGGCAAGTCCGGTCAGATCGCGGGCGACGTGGCGCAGGGAGCGGGCGTCGTCACCGCCGTCGTTCAGCAGATTCAATCGAAACCTGCGTCGGAAGTTCCCCCGGCAGAAGCGCAGAAGCAGGCGACGCTTGCCACGGCAGTGGCGGTGGACGATCACGAGGAGCGACTCGCGCAGATTGAGAAGCTCATCCAAGGGCTACAGGCGCAGAAGTCGGGTCAGGCGGGAACGCAGTAAATCTGATCAAAAGATTCCCCACGGAGGACACGGAGGCGCATAGAGGAAACAGGCTTGCTCTTCCTCCGTGTTACCCCGTGTCCTACGTCGTGAACCCTCTGTTTTAAGACAAACTCCGGCACGCAAGTTACTACCACCCGTCGCGTTCAATAGTCGTGCGAGACTGCCGAAAGAGTGAGGTCACGACGATGAAGGCGACGAAACTTTCCACCCTGTCACTACTGGCGACGATGCTCGTCATCTCGGTTGCGATCAGTTGCGCCCCGAGATCGCGAGGCGCGAGCGTGAGCCACAGCGGCGTCACGCCGAAGAAGACCTTGCGCCCGTTCGGCTCCGAGCAGGAGTTGGCGGGCTATTTTCGCGATCTGGCTGAGAGACAGAAGCGCGAGTGGGCAAAGCGACGCGAGGTGGCGGCGGGCGC
>JAVXVR010000006.1:0-4599 GCA_032230165.1 Acidobacteriota bacterium
GCTTATCGAAGCGCATACGTGCGCCGTCGCCGTCGGGGTCACGCAAGCCCGCCTCGTCCAAAAGCTTCTTCGCCTGCGCGGGGTCATAGGTATAGACCTTGCCCTCCGAATAAGCCCAGGATTCAGGCGGGATCATCGAGTGCGCGACGCGCGCCTGATCCTGCAAGAGATTCTTGATGATGCTCTGCCGATCAATCGCGTAGGCGATTGCCTGTCGCACGCGCGCGTCGTTGAGCGGCGCGTTCTCGGTGTTCATGGTGAGGTACTGGACGTTTGCGCCGGGCGCTTGAACGACTTGCAGTCGCGGATTCTTCGCGAGCGAGACGTATGTGTCGGGCGTGAGCGCGGTGTTGGCGGCGACATCAACCTCGCCGCTCAAGAGCCCAGCTTGCTGCGTGCCGGAGTCGAGGATGACGCGCACGCGCAGGTTCTTTACGGTGGGTGCGCCTTCCCAGTAGTCGTCGAAGGCGGCAAAGTCAACGAACTGCTGTGCCGCGTTGCGGCTGACGAACTTGTATGGTCCCGTGCCGACGGGCTGCTGTTCCTGCGTCTCGAACGTGCCTTCCTGAATGATGCCGATGGGGATGAGGTTCGAGAACAATTCAAGCCACGGCTTGCGGAGGCGGAAGACGACGGTGCGCGGGTCGGGCGCTTCGATGGCGGTGATGAACGGAAGCCGACGCGCCGCTGCCGGGCTTGCGCCCGGAGCCGGAGTTGATGAGTTTGAGTTAGAACTTTGAGGTGCGCTTGCACTTGTGCCGCTTTCGTAGAACGAGGCGGCTTTTGGTGAGTCGGAAGCCAGCATCTTATCGAATGTGTATTTCACGTCCGCCGAAGTGAGCGGCTTGCCGTTGTGGAACTTCACGCCGTCGCGCAGTGTGAAAGTGACCGAGAGACCGTCCGGCGCAGTCTGCGCGTTAGACGCTAGTTCGGGCACGTAATCGAAGTGCTCGTCCTTCTTCATCAGCGTGTTGAACATCAACTGCCGGTAGCGTTCGCTCGCCGCGTCGCTCGCGAGCAGGGGGTTCAGACCGCGCGGGCTGGGGTTCGCTTCGAGCACCATGACGAAGGCGTTGTTGCTGCTGGCGCGGTGGCAGCCGCCGAGGACTAAAAGAGTCGCGAGGGCGGCGAGGACGCAGAGAGTTATCAGGCGGCGCGACGGCATCAGATTTTGCCTCCGTAGGTGTAGTTGAGTTTGCGATTGAGCGCGGCGATCTCGGCGGCGAGTTGTTCGATGCGCGCGGCGTCGAAGGGGAGGGGCGGCTGCGTCAGAGACTTGTAGTCAGCGATGCGCCCGAGCGAAGTGTCTATGCGATCTTCCGTGATGATCTTATCGTGCGCTGCCTGAAGCAGCGAATCATAGCCGCGACGGATGAGGTCTGGTCGTGCGCAGATGAGCATCATGTCTTCGCCCGCCTCGACGGCGAGCCGCACCGTGTCTTCGATCTCGTAGTGGCGCGCGATAGCGCCCATCTCCAGATCATCCGTGACGACAAGCCCGGTGTAGCCCAGCTCTTCCCGCAGAAGTTTCGTCACGATCTCCGGGTTAATCGAAGCCGGAATGAGACGACCGCCCGCCGTGCCGCGCCGCAAATCAATGTTGGGGAAGCCGCCGTGACTGACCATGACGGCTTTCACCATATTGTCTTCGCGCTGAAACAACTCGATGTAGGGCGCGAGGTCTTGCGCGATCAGATCGTCGTGCGTGAGCTTGATGATCGGCATTTCGTCGTGCGAGTCAACCTCGCCCGCGCCGATGCCGGGGAAGTGTTTGGCGCAGCCCAGACAGCCCGTGCCTTGCAAGCCCCGCAGGTAAACCATCGTGTAGCCCAGGACTTCGCCGGGCGAGCGACCGAATGAGCGCGAGTAGAGACCGTTCGAGAGGAGGTCGCGGTCGTCGGTCATGATTGAGAGCACGGGCGCGAAGTTCATGTTGAAGCCGAGCAGGCGCAGCGCCTCACCCGTAATGCGACCGAGCGCGCGCGCCCCTGCGAGATCGCCGTGCTGACGTATAGCGCGTGCGGCGGGCATCGGCGTGAAAACTTTTCTGAGCCGATCAACTAACCCGCCCTCCTGATCGATCCCTAAGAGCGGCTCGACGGGCAACGTCTCGCGTACCCGGTCGAGCAGACCGCGCAACTGAGTCGCCGAAGCGACGTTGCGCCCGAAGATGATCACGCCGCCCGGCTTGACGTATTCGAGGAGCGCGCGCGTCTCTGCGTCGAACTCCGTGCCGGGTAGCCCGACGTAGAGCAGTTGTCCGATCTTGCGTTCCAACGGCAGCGAGAGAAGTGTTTCGTGCATTGAGCTTACGTCAGGCGACTGTATGAGAGCTTGTCCGGTAGAGTCAGAAGAATCTCCGGTTGAAGCAGGCGCTCCGGAGATTCGATGGAAAAGGGAAGAGGGAAGTTAACGCGGGGGCGTTGGGCGTGCGACGCAAAAACTATCCAGCTTCGCACGAACGTCAGGTTGAAGAAGTATGTCGTCAAACGATTCGCTTGCGTATGTCGATCAGAAGTGCGCGTATTTCTTCGGGCGATAGTTTTTCTAACTCAGAGCTGCGCAGCTCGTCAAGCAAACTCTGGTTGACAGCGTCGAAGAGAGTCGCCTGAGCCGCTAGCGCTCTGCCGCGCGCGCGCCGCGCCGCCTGTGCGAGCCCGCCGCCGTTCGTCTCCGGCTGTGGCGGCGAAAGTCTGCGCGGGGACTCTTCGCCAGCAGCTTTATCATCCACCTGATCGGCGAACACGTCCAACTCGTAGCGCTCCAGACGCTGAAGCACGTCGCGCGCGCGCGCTAACACGGCAGGCGGCAGCCCGGCAAGGCGCGCGACCTCGATGCCGTAAGACTTCGACGCGCGACCGCGCTCCAGACGGTAGAGGAAGATGACCGCGTCGTCGCGCTCGGCGACGCGTATGCGGTAGTTCTGCGCGCCGGGCAGACGTTCTGCGAGTTCCGTCAGCTCATGGTAGTGCGTGGCGAAGAGCGTCTTGGCGGCGTGTTCGGGCGAGTCGTGCAAGTGTTCCGCGACCGCCCACGCGATGGAGAGACCGTCGAAAGTCGCCGTGCCGCGACCGATCTCGTCTAGCACGACGAGTGAGCGCGGTGTCGCGTTGTGCAGAATCGCCGCGGTCTCCGTCATCTCGACCATGAAGGTCGAGCGACCGCGCGCGAGATCGTCCGATGCCCCGACGCGCGTCCAGACACGATCAAGGATCGGCAGACGCGCGCCGTCCGCAGGGACGAACGAGCCAGCTTGCGCGAGGATCGAGACAAGAGCGACCTGACGCAGCACGGTGGATTTGCCGCCCATGTTGGGACCCGTGATGATGAGCAGGCGGTCGGTCGAATTGTTCATGTAGAGATCGTTGGGCACGAACGGCGCATCGCTCAAAGCCTCGATGACCGGATGCCGTCCCTGCCTGATCTCTATCTCGTCTCCGTCGTGAAGCTGCGGCTTCGCGTAGCGGCGGCGCACGGCGACTTCGGCAAGCCCCGCGAGCGCGTCGAGTGTGGCGAGAGCGCGTGCGGTCGCTTGGAGTCGGCGCGTCTCCTGCGCGATGCGCGCGCGCACGTCCGCATAGATCGTCACTTCAAGCTCGCGCATACGATCTTCCGCGCCGAGGATGCGGTGTTCCCACTCTTTCAGCTCCGGCGTGGTGAAGCGTTCGGCGTTGGCGAGCGTCTGCCGCCGCTCGTAGTCTGCGGGGACGCGCGCGGCGTTCGCCTTCGAGACTTCGATGAAGTAGCCGAAGACGTTGTTGAAGCGCACGCGTAAGGAAGCGACGCCCGTGCGCGCACGCTCGCGCGATTCGAGTGCGGCGATGGTCTGTTTGGCATCGCGGCTCGTGGCGCGCAGCTCATCAAGCTCCACCGAGTAGCCGTCGCGTATCGCGCCGAGGTCTGAGAGGTTGAGCGGCGGGTCGTCGCTGATCGCATTGGCGACGAGTTCGCGCACGTCCGCCAACTCGTCCGCGCTCTCGCGCAGCACTTGAAGCAATGACGCCTCCGAGTCCGATAACGCCTGTCGGATGGCGGGCACTTGATCGAGGGAGCGGCGTAGCGCCGAGAGATCGCGCGGCGTCGCCGTGTTCATGTTGACGCGCGCGATGAGTCGTTCGAGGTCGGAGACTTCTTTGAGAAGCATGCGCACGCGGTCGCGCAGTATCTGCGAGCCATGAAACTCCGCGACGGCAGCGAGTCGCGCTTCGATCTCGCCGCGTCGCACAGAAGGGCGCAACAGCCAGCCGCGCAGCAAACGCGCGCCCATCCCCGTCACGGTTTCATCCATGACGCCGAGCAGCGTGTGCGTGCGACCGGCTTGCGTCTGCGACTCGACGAGTTCGAGATTACGCACGGTCACGGAGTCGAGGACGAGGTTGTCTTGAGTCTCGAAGAAGGTGATGTCGTTAACGTGCGACGCGCTCTCGCGCTGTGCGTCGCGCGCGTAGCGCAGGCACGCCCCGGCGGCGCTGATAGCACCGATCTTCTCCGCGAGCCCGTAGCCTTCGAGCGTGCGCGCACCGAACTGTTCGAGCAGAAGCGAGGCGCAAGCGATCGGCTCCCAGAGCCAATCGTCCAGAGGCGTGAGCGACATCGAGC
>JAVXVR010000225.1:0-4228 GCA_032230165.1 Acidobacteriota bacterium
CACACGGTAAACCGTGCCGTCGTTGCGGCTCGTGACGAAGAGTTGACCCGACTCGTCGAAGGCAAGCCCCGTCGGGTTGACGATCTCGCCCGTCACGTCGTGCAGCTCGTCGTCCGCGCCGACGCGCAGTAGTGAGACAGGCTCGCGATGCCCGCGCGAGCCGGAGCGCGTCACGTAGAGCGCGCCGTCTTCGGGGTCGAAGGCGGGGTTGGCGACCATGTGCAAATCTTCGGCGACGAGCTTGCCGACAAGCAGGCGCGCGGGCTGACTGCTCTCACCATTGCTCTCTAGTCGCACCTCGACCGTGCGCCCCTCCGCGGACTCCGGCACAATCGCGAGCACGCGCCGCGCTGACGCGCCGACAAGGCGCGCGCGTTCTTCGCCGATAAGGACGTGGAAAGCTCCGAGGCGCGTCGTGTCGAAGCCCTCGCATTCGATCAAGACCTCGCCGCCCGGAATCGCCGCCGCCGGACTTACACGTCCGATCTGTCCCGCCGTGCCCATTGCTGCAAACCCCCGCCGCCCGCCCGCCGTCTTTACCGGGTCGGTCGTTCGCAAATTTTCTCTTAACGCACAACAGATTAGATCAACCAACGTGCACTGACAACCGCGCGCGCTCTCGCGCAACGGCGCGCGTCCCGGTGCTTGACGGCGCGAGCCGTGTGTTATAATCCGCGGCGTCGCAATGAGATTGTTTTCGCTAGGCAACACCGCACGCGCCCATTCCACAGCGTCCGCCCCACGCCGCTCGCTCCGCTCCCGCTCTAGCTTGTCAGACGACGGGCGACTAACAACCGACGTCAGCCCGAAAGCTCTCCGTTCATCGTCCGCCGACGGTCATCCGGCGTCCAGCGTCGAGGAGGTTTTGCGTCATTAGTAACACGAACGTTCACGGCAACACGCAGGGTCTCAAGCCCAACCAATTGCGCCGCATCGAGAAGCTCTACTCGCGGCGCATTTCGCCGCAAAGGATCGTCACGCCGGAGTTTGCGCGACAGCTCTCGGAACTCTCGCACGAGACCGGCAGACAGATCGGCGTGCTCGTTGATCGCAAAGGCTACGTCGAGCACGTCACGGTCGGCAACGCCAAGGGGATTGAGCTGCCAAACTTCGGTCGCCAGCGCGTCGCCGCCGACCGCTTCCGGGGCTTGCGCTGCGTCCACACGCACCTGCGCGGCGAAGAGTTGACGCAAGACGACTTGAACGATCTCGCCTTGCTCCGTCTCGATCTGATGGCGGCAATCGAGGTTGAGCCGCGCACGGGACTGCCCGGCGTGGTGCGCGCCGCGCACCTGTTGCCGACCACAGCGGCGCACCTCGAAGAAGACGCTGCCGAAGGGCAGGCGTTCGCTTTTATTGATGCGGAAGTCGCCTCGCAGCTCGACGTTGATTTTCTCGAACTGATCAACTCGCTCGAAGACGAGATGGCGCGCAACCGCCGCGCCGGTCGTCAAGCGGAGACGCGCGACCGCGCCATTCTCGTCGGCGCGACGACCGGCTCGGTCTCCGAAGCGGAAGAGTCTATGGCGGAGCTGCGCGAGTTGGCGGCTTCGGCAAACATCTTCGTACTCGATCAGCTCATCCAGCGTCGTCAGGCGATTGATCCGCGCACCGTCCTTGGTCGCGGCAAGCTCGACGAGCTGCTCGTGCGCGCGCTGCGCCTCGGCGTCGATCTCATCGTCTTCGACCGCGAGCTGAGTGCGGCGCAGGTGCGCTCGATCTCGGAGGCGACCGATCTCAAAATCATAGATCGCGCGCAACTCATCCTCGACATCTTCGCGCAGCGCGCCGAGACGCGCGAGGGCAAGATTCAGGTGGAACTCGCTCAGTTGAAATACATGCTGCCGCGTCTGATCGCGGGGCAGGACTCGGCGTTTTCGCGCCTCGCGGGCGGCATCGGCGGTCGCGGACCCGGCGAGACGAAACTCGAAACCGACCGACGCCGCGCGCGCGACCGCATCAGCCGACTCGAAAAAGAGATCGACACGCTGCGCGGGCGTCGGCAACTGCGTCGCAAGGAGCGCACGCGGCGCGGGCTGCCCGTCATCTCGATTGTCGGCTACACGAACGCGGGCAAGTCCACGCTGCTGAACACGCTCACGGCGAGCACGGTCGTCGCCGAGCAGCGCATGTTCGCCACGCTCGATCCGACCTCGCGACGGCTGCGCCTGCCGCACGAGCAGGAAGTGATCTTAAACGACACGGTCGGATTCATACGCGATCTGCCGCCCGATCTGATCGCGGCGTTTCGCGCCACACTCGAAGAGATCAGCGACAGCTCCGCGCTCATCCATCTCATCGACGCCGCCAACCCGCGTTGGGAGCAGCAGCTCGAATCGGTCGAGAAGATTCTGACCGACCTCGAACTAAACGGCATCCCGCGCATCGTCGTCTTCAACAAAACAGACTTGGTCGAGCCGGAGACGTTAGACGCGATCCTGCGTCAGACCTGCGCGACGGGCACGCGTAGCTGCGTCGCAGTCTCCGCGACCGACCCGCGATCCCTGCGCCCGATGCTCGAAGCCGTCGGCTCGATCCTCGCGCGCGATCTGACGACACGACCCGGCGCGCGCGACCAAGGTGAAGTTGATTTGCCCGGCAATTTGTCCGGCGAGTCGCGCGCGGATGATGGAGCCAACGCCCTCGAAGCCGTGGCGGCGGTGAACGCCGTTGCACCGGAGCGCGCCGACGGTGAGATACATGAAGCCGACGAAGAAGATTTAGAATACGCCGCGCGCATCGCGCGTTAAGCCTCGCTTCAACGTAAAGTTTCGATGAACGCCCGCAGACGCAGACTCGCATTCACCTCACGCTTCGCCGACACGCGCAACGCCGCCGTGGCGCGGCTTGCCCGCGTCGTCAACTGGTTCAGCCCTTCGACGCAATTCGTCGTCGGCTTCATCCTGCTCGCAACCTTCACCACGTTCCTGCTCGCCCGCTCGCGCGCGCAGATGCCAGCCGACTATCGCGAGGGCGAGATCGTCAATTCGAGCGTCGTCGCGCCGTCCGACATCCAGATCGAAGACCCGACGGCGACCGCCACGGCGCGCGCGCAGAACCCGAACGCGCCGCCTGTGATGACGCACCTCCGGCGCAACCAGATCGTCGCGCGCGTGGGCGAGCCCGTGACGCCGAAGATGATGTCGGAGTTCGACGCGATCCGCCGCTACTCCCGGCGCGAGCGTTTGCCGCAGCACTTCATCGGACTCTTCTTCGTCGTCTCGGCGCTCTACTGGGGCGCGTGGAAATTCATCGAGCACCGCAGTCTCACGTCCTCCGGGCTCGTGCTCTCGCGCGGTCGCGCCTTCACGCTCGTCGCCTCGGCGGTCGTCGTCGAGACGATCCTGATCCGCTTCGGCGTGGTGATGGCGGAGAGCGTGGCGGTCTTTCGCGAGTCGCCGTGGAACGACGAGATGATTTGGACGCTTGCGATCCCGTTCGCCTCGGCGACGCTGCTCGTCGCGATCCTGATGGACGTGCAACTCGCGCTCACCGCAGGGCTCATCACGGCGCTCTTCGCGGGGCTGCTCGCGCCCAACAACTCGGTGCTCGTGGCGTGCTACGCGATGGTCTCTTCATCGGCGGCGATCTACGGGACGGGTCGCTACCGCGAGCGACAGTCTGTCACGCTTTCAGGTCTCTTCGTCGCGGCGGTCAACGCCTTCGCCGCGCTCGCCATCCTGCTCGCCGCGCAGAAGCCTCTGACCATCGGAGCGGTGATACTCGCCATTGGCTGCGGCGTCGTGGGCGGACTCTTGACGACGATCTTCACGGCGGGCGGCTTGCCGATCAACGAGTCGCTGTTCGGGATTCTGACGGACGTGAAGCTGTTGGAGCTGTCGAACGCAGACTTGCCCGTGCTCGGACAACTCGCGTTGCGTGCGCCGGGGACGAACCAGCACTCGCACGCGGTCGGTCAACTGGCGGAGGACGCCGCGCGCGTCATTGACGCGAATCCGCTTTTGACGCGCATCGGCGCGCTCTACCACGACATAGGCAAGCTCGCCGCGCCGCAGATGTTCGTCGAGAATCAAGCGGGCGATAACCCGCACGACCGTCTGCGCCCCACGAACAGCGCGCGCGTCATCGTCAGTCACGTGACCTACGGCATGAAGCTGGCGAAAGAGATCGGGCTGCCACAGAAGATCGTTGACTTCATCCCGCAGCACCACGGCACGCGCACGCTCCACTTCTTCCTGCGCAAGGCGCAGGCCGAGGCGCCCGACGG
>JAVXVR010000212.1:0-2535 GCA_032230165.1 Acidobacteriota bacterium
GGATCGTCTGTTGCGATCCGCGAGCCCTTCGCGCGTTCTTCAGTCGAGGCGAGTTTATCTACTGCTGTGCGTAACCGTCTGCCGACCCGCCCGGCTGGTTCGACATCGAGCCCTCGCTCAACTCGCCGAGCGGAGTCGCGGAGTCGTCGATCTTGCCGCCCTTCGTGTCGGCGACGCGCAGGAAGTTGTCGGAAGACGAATAATAGAACGAGCGCTTACCCGTGTTGGGATATGCGACGGGCACCGCCGTCACCTCGAAGTCCGTGCCGCGTGTCTGCACGTCGAAGCGGTAGCCGTTGTTCTCGCCGTCGATCAAGGGCTGTTCGATCATATTGTGCGCGACGAGTTCGTTGAAGTCGGCGAACTTGCCGTCGCCGGCGGTGTTCGAGTAGCCGTACTCGGCACTCGCCAGCTTGCGCATAGACGCGATGGCTGAGCCTTCGTTCGCCGCGCGGCGCGACGCGAGCAGGTTCGGGATCGCGATGGCGGCGATGATGCCGATGACCGGAACGATGAGCAGCGCCACGGCGTTTAAGACGATGCCGCCGATTGCCAAGCCGCGACCGCCGTACTCGTCGGGTCGGCTGTTGCTCTTCGAGAGTGCGACGATGCCGAGGATGAGCCCGACGATTGCGCCGACGAAGAGGATGCCGAGCGTGGGGATGCCGATGAGTCCGATCACCAGCGACGCGATGGCGAGACCCGCGCGCTTCTTCGTCCGATCGCTATACGCCGCGTACTGCGGCGCGGCATGAGATTGCCAGTGGTTCGCGCCCGCCTGCTGAGTCGTGAATGCGTTGCCGCACCGTTTGCACTGCTCCGCCGTCGCGAAGCTGATGAAGCCGCAGTCGTTGCACCTGATGCTGCCCATGTGTTCCTCCGTCGGGAGTGGGAGAAAGTCCTGCCGTCGGGATGCTTGAGAGGGTTCTGCTGGCTGCTTCGCCGCCGATGCGCTTCCCGTTTGGACGTTTCGCGCGGTCGCGCTTCCACAGCTCCGAGCAAGACACGCGGACGGATGCGAGCGTTATTTAATCTCGACTTCGTCGCCCGTGTGAATCTCCTGCGCGGCGCGCGTGATGAGGGCGGTCGCGGCACGACCCTGCACGTTTAAGACGACGATCTCGCCGACGACTTTGCGCGGCATCTCAGGGCGGGTGCGCTTGATCTCAGGCGTCTCGATGGGAGGTCCTTTAGGTCCGCTCTTCATATCTTTGACGCGCTGCGACTTGTTCGAGAACTTGCCGCCTTTGAAGACGTAACTCTCGAAGCCGCCGCTCGCCGACTGTGTGATCTCTTCGGGGAAGTCAACGACCCGACCCCGACCGGCTTTGCGGTAGATGTTCAGGTGGTCGCCCGTACGCACGTTGTCCTCCGTGCCGAGATCGATGTAGACGATCTGGTTAAGCGTGACCATCTCGCGCGCGTCGCGCGCCAGCACGATGTGCCCGTGCTGCTTGCCTGAGGGCTCGACGAAGCGCAGGTTGCTGCCAGCATCGGTGCGGGCGGGGACGGTAAACTGAGCCTCGTCGGGTTTCAGCAGATCGCCGAGCAGCATCATGTCGCACGACAGCACGACCCGCGCCACAGATACTTTGTCCTTCACGTCCACGACGCGCAGTCGCCCCATCTCCTGCGTGAAGACGCCGAGGCTGCCCTTCTTCGCCGAGAGATCGGAATGGAACTGACCGCGCGGGCGCACCACCGCGAACTCCTGCCCCACGCGTACGCCCGCCTGCGAGCCGCCGTTGATGAAGACGAGGTCGCCGAAGGCGTAGTTGTTCTTCTCCTGCTCCTGCGCGCCGCCGACAACTTCGAGCCCACTGTAGCCGGGGCTCGTCTCGATGTAACCGGCGCAGTACATCTCTGAATCGCGCGCGACGAGCTGAGCGGCGTTTGTGACGGGAGTGTCGGCTGGCATCTGTATGCGCGGCTGCACCTGAGCAGAGGTTTGCGCCTGAGCGGCGGCGTTGCAGAGTGAAAGAAGGATCAGCGCGGCGAGCAGAATGGCTAGGTCACGCAGGTGGCGAAGAGAGTTTCGAGTCCGCACGGGATTTCTCCTTGAAACTTTGGGTGGAAGCAACAGAAAGCCTCTGAATAACTTCAAAGGATGGTTGATTTGTCGGAGCGAGAAGTGAGGCGAAGCAGAGGCGGCGGGCGGCTCACGTCCATGCGTGATGAAAGCCACGCGGGGCAGTTTTAATCCTAACGGCTGGCGAAGCAGGGCGTCAACAGTTTTCTTTTTGCCCCAGAAGCAGTTAAAGCTCTTCGGCGGCTTGCGTTTTATAAACGTGGTTGCTAGTATTTGCGTTTTGTCGGATAACGTTTCACCGCACCTATGATGAGCGTTAGCCGGTGTAGCTCAGGGGTAGAGCGGCAGTTTTGTAAACTGCGGGTCGGGGGTTCAAATCCCTCCACCGGCTCTTGCCGTCTTTATTGACAATTAAAGCGTGCAGGGGTGGTCGAGTGGTTAATGGCACCGGGCTGTAAACCCGGCGGGCTCACGCCCTACGTAGGTTCGAATCCTACCCCCTGCAC
>JAVXVR010000108.1:0-5009 GCA_032230165.1 Acidobacteriota bacterium
GGCGGCGCCTTTCCAGATTTGGCACGTCTCCTATCCCGGAGGCGAGGCGCGTCCCGTCACTAACGACCTGAACTCCTACCGCAACGTCGGTCTCACCGCCGACTCGAACACCATAGTCTCTGTGCTCTTCGACATCACTTCGAACGTCACGGTCACGCCGAACGGCGGGTGGAACGACGTGCGGCAGATCACCTCCGGCAAGAGCAACGGCGGCGCCGAGGGTCGCGTGACGTGGACGCCCGACGGTCGCGTCGTCTATAGCTCGCGCGCAGGCGGCAACACCGACATCTGGATCATGGACGCCGACGGGCGCAACCAGAAGCAGTTGACGGACGACGCAGAGTACGAGCGCTCTCTCTCCGTGACTCCGGACGGTCGGCACATCATCTTCGACTCCGAGCGATCCGGGACTCTCCAGATTTGGAGGATTGACATTGACGGCGGCAATCTCAAACAGATAACGACCGGCGCGGGCGCGTTTGGTCCGAGCTGTTCGCCCGACGGGAAGTGGGTGGTCTATACCACCTTCAACTCCGCCGGCTTCAACATCTGGAAGAGTCCGATTGACGGCGGCGAACCGGTGCAGGTTACGGGCAAGTACTCACGCCTGCCGTCCGTCTCGCCCGACGGGAAGCTCGTCGCCTGCTACTTCACCGACGAGCAGTCGCACACTGAGAAAATAGCCCTCATCCCCTTCGACGGCGGCGAGCCTGTCAAGATGTTCGACATCCCGCAAACGTCGATCAGGGCGCACGCCGTCCGCTGGACGCCCGACGGTCGCTCGCTGACCTACATCGTCTCGCGCGGACTGCTCTCGAACATCTGGGCCCAGCCGGTGGACGGCGGAGCGCCCCGGCAGTTGACCGACTTCAAGACCGGTCGCATCTTCTCCTTCGACTGGTCGCGCGACGGCAAGTGGCTCGCCTGCTCGCACGGCATGATTGAGAGCGACGTTGTGCTGATTAAAGATTTCAGATGAAGCCTTCGCCCCGCCTCGAGCGTGGCGCGGCGGCGCGCTTCGACTCGCCATCGTTTTCGCTGAAACATTTTTCCCGCGCACGGTGTATAATCGCCGCTCTCTGGGAAGCTATCCGTCCGTAAGCCAGAAACAAAACTGTAAGGAGACCCACTGCCATGCTCCGACGCACAGCCGTCGCCGTCCTGTTCTGCTCGCTCCTTGCGCAGAGCTTCGCCGCCCTCGCGCAACAGCCGACGCCTTCGCCCGCGCCTTCGCCCATCGCGCCGCCCGCCGGGGGGCAAACGCCCGCGCTCGATCCGAACGACCCCGTAGCTAAAATCATTGACGAGGGCATGAACCGCTCGCAGGTCATGCAGACGCTCTCGTATTTGTCGGACGTGATCGGCGCGCGCTTGACAGGCTCGCCCAACATGAAGCGCGCGAACAACTGGACGCGCGACCAACTCGAAAAGTGGGGCTTACAAAACGCGCACGTCGAGCCGTGGGGCACGTTCGGTCGCGGCTGGCAGCTCAAACGTTTCTCGGCGGAGGTCGTCGAGCCGCAGGCGATCCCTTTGATCGCGTACCCGAAAGCCTGGTCGCCCGCGACGGCGGGTCCCCTCACCGCCGATGTCGTGTACATAGACGCGAAGGACGAGGCGGAGATGCGCGCCAAATACGCGGGCAAGCTCAAAGGCGCGATCGTGCTCACAGGTCCGATGCGCGACATCACGGCGCACTTCGATGCGCAGGGCGCGCGCCTCAACGAGAAGCAGTTGCTCGATCTCGCTAACGCGCCCGACCCGGCGACGGTGCGTCGTCGCGGCGGCGGATTCCCGCAGCAGACGCCCGAACAGCGCGCCGCCGCAGCCTTCAACGCCGTCAAGCAACAGTTCTACTTGAGCGAGGGCGCGGCTCTCCTCGTGGATTCCAGTCGCGGCGATGGCGGCACGGTCTTCGTGCAGCAGGCTGCCGTGCCCGCGCCCCCCGCCGCGCCCGGTACGCCCGCGTTTGGACCCGGCGCGCCGCGCCGCTTCAGCTCATATGACAATGACGCGCCGAAGTTCCTGCCGCAGATCGTCCTCTCTTCGGAGCAGTACAACCGCATCATGCGTATGCTTCAGGCTGGCGAGCACGTCCGCATGAGCGTCAACCTCGACGCGCAGTATCTTGACCAAGACCCGCAGGCTTACGACACCATCGCCGAGATTCCCGGCACAGACCCGCAGCTCAAGGACGAGATCGTCATGCTCGGCGGTCACATGGACTCTTGGCACACGGGCACGGGCGCGACCGACAACGGCGCGGGCGTGGCGGTCGCGATGGAGGCGGTGCGCATCATCAAGGCTCTGAACCTGCAGCCGCGCCGCACGATCCGCATCGGTCTGTGGAGCGGTGAAGAGGAGGGCTTGCTCGGCTCGCGCGGCTACGTCAAGAATCACTTCGGCGAGGTCGTCACGCCCACCCCGCAGCCGGGGGCGACGCCCGCCGCGCCCGGGCAAGGCGGACAGCCGCAGGGTCATCTCGTGACGAAGCCGGAGTACGACAAGTTCGACGCCTACTTCAACCTCGACAACGGCACGGGCAAGATTCGCGGCGTCTATACGCAGGGCAACGCCGGCGTGTGGCCCATCTTCCGCCAGTGGCTCGCGCCGTTCCGCTCGATGGGCGCGGACACGCTCACGATGTCGAACACGGGCGGCACTGATCACCTCTCGTTCGACGCCATCGGGCTGCCCGGCTTCCAGTTCATCCAGGACGAGATCGAGTACGACACGCGCACGCACCACTCGAATCAGGACGTGTTTGATCGGATTCAGGCGGACGACATGAAGCAGGCGGCGACGATCATGGCGGCGTTCGTCTTCCAGACCGCGCAGCGCGACGAACGGCTTCCGCGCAAGCCCGCGCCGCCGCGATAAAAAGGCAAAAGTAAAAAGGTAAAAGGCAAAAGTGAAGACCGCAGGCGAACGCCTCTAGTCTTCACTTTTGCCTTTTACCTTTTGCCTTTATCGAGGGATGTGCGGTTGCAGCGCGTCGGCGCGCTCTTCGTAGCTGATCCCGGCGGCGGCTTCGTCGGAGAGCCTTTGCCAGCCTTCGGGCGTGTGTTGGAAATGCTCGCTTGAGGCGGGCACGAAACTCTTCTCGTCGGGCTTGAAACTGTAGCGCACGACGTTGACGTGCGGTCGCTTGACGCGGACGAGGTTAAAGGAGTTCAACTCGCCGCGCACACGCGAGGAGGTCGCCGTTCCTGCCTGCACGACGAGCGCGGAGTGACCACTGATCTCGTAACGCTTCGCCGTGTGCCCTGTGTGCGCGACGTGGAGATGCCCGGCGAGCAGGATGTCCGCGCCGCAGGCGGCGAGCGTCTCCATCGCCATCGAAGCGCGCCCAACGATCTCCGCCTCGTCGTAGCCTTCGGGCAGATCGAAAGGGTGGTGCGTGACGACGATCTTCGTCACGCCGTCTTTGATCTCGCACAACAACTCGCGCACGCGCGCGACCTGCTGCTCGTTGATGCGCCCGTGTTTGACGGTCAAAGAGCGTGCGGTGTTGACGCCGACGACGGCGATCTCTTCGTCGGCGTGGAAGGGCGTCAGCTCGTCGGTGATGTAGCGGCGGAAGTTCGCGAGCGGCTGGACGAAACGCTTGAAGGCGTTCCACAGTGGCACGTCGTGGTTGCCGGGCACGACGATCTGCGGCACGCGGGGCAGCCTGTCTAAAAACGCGCGCGCTTCGCGGAACTGTTCGCCGCGCGCGCGTTGCGTGAGATCGCCAGAGACGGCGACCACATCGGGGCGCGCTGCTTCGACGCTCGCCACAAGCGGCTCGATCAACGAAGGGTCGATGCGACCGAAGTGCAGATCGGAGAGGTGTATGATCGTCCGCATGACAATTCGGATTCGCTAACTTCTAAAGAGCGCGTAGGCAATGACGGCAGCGGTCGCGAGCGAGACGAGACCGTAGATGCGAAAGACGCGCGTGCCGGGCACGACCTTCAGCAGGAACGAGAGATCGACATCCTTCACGGACGAGAGAGCCTGCCGGTAATTTTCCACGCAGAAGTTCCGCACCGCGTCGGGGCGCACGAGCGAGATGACACCGACGCCGGCGAAGACGAGGATGCCCAGAGAGCCGAAGACAAGTTTGATCGTGCCCATCATTTTTGCTCCGCCGCGTCACCCTCGGGCACGATGACGCGCAGCGCACCCGGACGCACGCGGTAGTGAAGCGGCGGTCGCATGATGTTCACCTCGCCGTCTGTGGCGACGCGCAGTCGCGCATGTCGCGTCTCGATCCAGACCTCGCGCGCGTCGAGCACGTCGAAGTCTTTGTCTTGACGCAAGCGCCCGAAGAGCGCGCGCAAACCCAGACGCACAAGCTCCCACCGACCGATGTCGCGTGTGACGTGCAGGCTCAAGCGCCCGCCGTCGAGCCGCGCGCGCGTGCCGATGCGAAAGGCGTCGAGTTCGTACTCATTGTTGCCGATGAAGACGAAGGGCGTGCGGCGGCGCAGCTGCGTCCCGTCGGCGTTGAGTCGCACGCTGACGAAGGGGTAGCGGCGCAAGACCGTGAGTGCAGCCCAGAAGGCGGCAGACCACTTGCCCTCGCCGAGCCGCTCTTGCAGACGCTCGCGCTCGCGCACCAGCACGGGGTAGAGACCGAGACTCGAATTGTTAAGGAAGAAGTGCGCGTCGCCTTCGTCTGTTTGAGAGCGAACCTCGCCCACGTCCACGCGCGCCGTATGAGCGGCGACGATTGTTTGCGCGGCTGCTTCCGTGTCGAGTGGGAGGTGAAGGTCTTTGGCGAAGTGGTTGAGCGTGCCGAAGGGGAGCACGCCTAAAATTTTCTCCGTGCCGACGAGTTGCGAGGCGACGGCGTTGATCGTCCCGTCGCCGCCGCCCGCGACGACGATGCGTGTTGCGTCGTCACGCGCGGCGCGCCTCGCGGTCTCGACGATCTCTTCGCCGCTTCGCGCGAGCGAGACATGCGCCGGGAAACTGTGCTCCGCGAAAAATCTTTCGAGCCGGGGGGGCCGGCCCCCCCCCCC
>JAVXVR010000121.1:0-12869 GCA_032230165.1 Acidobacteriota bacterium
CGCCACACGCGCCAAACGCGAGACCGACGACGAGCATCACTCTCATCGAGCGCGAGAGTCGTCGCGCGTTTCTGTATGTCGATCTTCGCATCGAAGTTGAACGCCTCAGCGATTGCGCCAGACGGGCTTACGTTTTTCCATGAAGGCGCGCACGCCTTCGCTCGCGTCTTCGGTCTTCATCAGGTCGTCCAGATAAATGTGCTCGATGCGCGAGAGCAGTTCGTCGAAGCTCCAGCCGCGCCCCATGTCGAGCGCGCGCCGTGTCATTTCGAGCGCGGACGTGGACAGGTCGCGCAGCCGGTCCAAAATCTCCTGTGTCTTCTGCTCCAACTGCGCTGAGTTGACGCCGTAATTCACGAGACCGAGATGCACAGCTTCCTGCGCGTCGATCAGCTCGCCCGTCAGGATCAGTTCGCGCGCGCGCTTCTCGCCGATGACGCGCGGCAGCAGGATCACCGCGATGGGCGGGAACACACCCAGCTTGATCTCCGGTTGACCGAAGCGCGCCCGCTCGCTCGCCACGACGATGTCGCACGCGGCGACCAGCTCGCAGCCGCCGCCCAGAGCCGCGCCGTCCACGACCGCCAGCGTCGGCTTCGCCAACGCTTCGAGCGCGCGGAAGATGTCGTGAAAGGCTTCGAGCATCTGGTAGATAGTCTCCGCCGCGTGCTCTCCGACCGCCACGCCCGCGCTGAAGGCGCGCGAGCCTTCCGCTGCCTCGAAGACGATGGCCACCAGCTCGCGCTCGCTCCCCGCGCGTTCGATCGCATCACCAATCTCGCGCATCATCGCGATGTTGAAGACGTTCAACGGCGGTCGCACAAACTTGATGCGCGCGACGCGCTCCTCGAAGCTGAAGCTGATGTGCTGGTAGTCCATAAAAGCATTCAGCATTCAGCATTCAGCATTCAGCAAATCCAGCCTTGAATTGTTTGGCTGAGCGCTGACTGCTGAGTACTGAGTGCTTCAAAGCATCTGCCCGCCGTCAACTTTGATCACTTCGCCGGTGATGTAGCGCGCGGCGTCGGAGCAGAGAAAGGCGACGACCGTGGCGACTTCCGCCGGCTCGCCGAGGCGACCGAAGACCGACTCGCGCGCGGCGGCGTCTAAAACTTCGGCGGGAAGTTTTTCCGTTAACGGCGTGCGGACAAAGCCGGGCGCGACGGCGTTGACGTTGATGCCGTCACGCCCCAGATCGGCGGCGACGGCGCGCGTGAAACCTAAGAGCCCGGCTTTCGAAGCCGCGTAGTTGCTCACGCCGAAGCGACCGCGAAACGCTTCGATGGAAGCGACGTTGACGATCTTTCCCGCGCCTTGCGCGCGCATCGTGGGCGCGACGGCGCGCGTGTAGTTGAATGCGCCTTTGAGGTTCGCAGTTATCACGCGCTCCCATTGCGTCTCGGTCATCTTCCAGACGGGCGCGTCTTCGGTTATGCCCGCCGCGTTGACGAGGATGTCACAGCCGCCGAGACGTATGCGCGTTTCCGAGACGATGCGCTCCGCCTTGCCGAAGTCCGTTACGTCCGCATGAAAACTGACGACGCGCGCGCCCGCCTCGCGCACCTCGCGCGCCGTCTCAGACATAGCGTCCTCGCCCGCGATGTCCACGACCGCGATGGACGCGCCACCGCGCGCCAACTCCAACGCGCATGCGCGCCCTATCCCAGATGCGCCGCCCGTCACGATGGCGATTCGACCGTCGAAGATCATAAAAGCTGTCAGTTGTCAGTCGTCCGTCGTCAGTTGTTCAAGACTATTTTTGCGCACTCAGCATCGCAGCCACGCGCAACGGACAACTGACCACGGACAACTGACGATTTTCTCACTTCTGCAACGGCGCATTCATCCACTGTTCGTAGAGGCGCGACTGCTCGGGCGTAGGATTCTTGACGGCGACGATACGGTAGCCCTCGTCGGGTCGCGCGCCGAGCTTGAAGGTAAGCGTGCGCAGATCGTCGTTGCGAAAGACGGTGAGGCGCACCTCGTCGCCGGGCTTCTTTTCATTCAGACGCGCGTTCAAAAAGTCGAGCGTGGCGCGCGCGCCGTCCACGGCGACGATCTGATCGCCTGCGTTCAAACCCTGAATGTAGGCGGGCGAGCCAGCCAGCACGTTCGAGACGTTGAGGCGTTCGCCCGTTTGCGCGAGGGTCGCGCCGAAGTAGGCACGCTCGGCAGCGGGTCTCGTCCGGTCGCCCGCGAACGCTTCGAGCTGCAAGCCGACGACGCCGAGCGCCGCGTTGTAGTCGAGTTCTTCGCGACCGTGAACGTAGCGGTGGAAGAAGTCTTCGAGGCTTGAGCCCGCCGCCGTCTCAGCCGCGCGCTGGAAGTCTGCGGGCGTGTAGTTGCGATTTCGTTTGTAGAACTCGTTGTAGAGGGAGCGCATCACGTCGTCAAGCGACTTCGCGCCCGCCGTGCGACGGCGAATTTCCAAATCGAGCAGCAAGCCGAGGAGCGCGCCCTTGCTGTAGTAGGAGAGCGTCGTGTTGATGGTGTTCTCGTCAGGGCGGTACTCCTTGATCCAGGCGTCGAAGCTCGCCTCCTCCGCGCTCACCTCAAGGCGACCGGGCGTGTTCTGCACGGAGCGGATCGAGCGCGCGAGGATGTCCAGATAATCTTTGTCGGTCATCAGACCGGCGCGACGCACGTGCAAATTTTCGTAGTAGCTCGTGATGCCTTCAGCGACCCAGAGCAGGCGCGTGTAGTTCTCGCGCGTGTAATTGAAGGGACCCAGGGCGTCTGGGCGTATGCGCTTGACGTTCCAGAGGTGGAAGAACTCGTGCGCGACGAGCGTTAGGAAGTCGCGGTAAGCACTGTCGGGTCGAAAGCTGAAGCGGCGGAAGGTAAGCGCGGTCGAGTTCAGGTGTTCGAGCCCGCCGCCGCCGCTCGTCGGGTGGAGCATCAAGAGAAACGTGTAGTCGTGATACGGAATCTCGCCGACCACACCTACCTCGGTCTCGACGATCTTCTGCACGTCGCGACGCAAGCGCTCTGCGTCGTAGTTACCCTCGCCATCTATGACGATGCGGTGCGGAACATTTCGCACCTCGAAGGAGAGCACTTTGAAATCGGAGACGAGGAAGGGTGAGTCGTAGAGGATGTCGAAGTTTTCGGCGCGGAAGGTGTCGCGCTGACCCTCAACGGGCGGCAGCCCGGTCGCGATCTTCCAATCACCCTGCGGCACGACGCGCAGTGTCGCGGGCGCGCTCAAGAATCCGTCCACATACATCAAGGTCGCCGCGTTGTTCCAGAAGGCGTGGCGGTCGTTGACCTCGTTCGTGCGCACGGAGAACTCGTTGGCGTAGACGGCGTAAGTCGCGCGCACCTCTCGCGCGCCTGCGGTCTCGACGCGCCAGGTGTCTTTGTTCGCCTTCGTCCACGCGAGCTGTTTGTTCGTCGCGTCGCCCGCCGCGAAGTCCTGCACGTTGCGCGCGTACTCGCGCACCAGATACGAGCCCGGCGTCCAGACGGGCAGCACGAGATCGAGCTGCTGCGGGAGTGCCGCCGTGCCGCCTGCGCGCACGCGCATTTCGACTTGCAGCAGGTGCGTGTGCGGCTCCGGCATTGAGACGGTGTAGGAGATTTCGGGCGCGAGGGCGACCGGAGCGACGCTCTGTGGGCGCGTCGCGGCGACGCCGCGTCGGGGCGGCTGCTCCTGCGCGTGAGCGCGCCGGGGCGCGACGTGGAGGATCGATAAAAGGAGTAACGCGAACGCGAATGATGCCTTGTGAGACGGTCGCATCGTGCGATATTTCCTTCGCTCCGGGTGGTTTTAACTGAAGGAACTTCCAGATTGCGCATCTTACTACGAAAGCGTGGGCGCGACCACCGGCAGACTCCGCGCGGGCGCGCTACCGCGCGAACCGTCGAAAATATATTGATTTCGCGACGACTGTCGGTTAACCTTCCGTGCCTGAAGGGACGCCTCTCCCGGACGCACGCCGTGACCTCCCCGCGGGTCTTCCGTCGCTTCGCAGACGAAAACCCCCGCCGCCCGTTAGACCCATCACGGCAGCGAACAATCAGCGTACCTCGGAAGGGAACTCTTTAGTAAAGCGCGAGCATCTCGTTGAGGACGAACCATGCGATCTCCAACGCCATGTCGGTCGCTGTCAGTTCATTGCTCGACGCCGCGACGGGAGAAGTTTCGCCAGAGGAAACGGGGTTCGTCGGGGCGACTGGCGTCGGCGTCGGCGTCGGCTGGCGGTCACCGTGGATGATGCCGTCATCGGCGGCGGCGGCGTGGGTGAGAACGAGCGTGAGCACGGAGACGGCGAAGATTTTGCGGAAGTTTTTCATAGTTATTCTCCTGAATCGCCAGGGCAAGGGGGAATTGGGTTTGATGTCACGGACAAAAGGGGCAAACTGAGCTTTCGAGGTGGCATCATAGGGAATCGACCGTGCCTGTGCAAGTTAATCAGCAATCTGGAAGAAAGGCAGACCTCACATGAACTTAACCGACGAAAGAATCCTTCTCGGCGAAGACCTTACCCTAAGCCGCGACGAGCGCGCCCGGCTCCGCTGCGAGAACGCGAAAAAGCTTCAAGAGGCGGGCAAGCACGAAGAGGCTCGCCGCGCGATGGGCGAGTTGTGGCAGCACGTCGGCGAGCGCCCGCACCTCGAAGGGCTCGGCGAGTGCGCCGGGGCTGAGGTGCTGCTGCGCGCCGGGGCGCTCTCCGGTTTCATCGGCAGCAGCAGCCAGATCGAGGGGGCGCAGGAGTTTGCCAAGAACCTGATTAGCGAGAGCGCCGATCTGTTCCGCGCGGCGGGCGAGACCGCGCGCGAGGCGGAGGCACTGCGCGAGCTGGGCTACTGTTACTGGCGCGAGGGCGCGCACGACGAGGCGCGCGTCATGTTCCATGAATCGCTCGCCCGTCTCGCGCCGGAGCAGGCGCAGGAGCGTGCGCAGACTCTGCTCCGCCTCGCCATCGTCGAATCGTCCGCCACGCGCTACAACGACGCGCTCCGCATCCTCTCGGAAGCCGCGCCGCTCTTTGACGCGAGTTCGAACGACGCCAAGATCGGAACGTTCCACATGGAGCTGGCGGTCGTGCTCGAAGCGCTCGCGCGTGCCGAGCGTCGTGAAGATTACACCGACCGCGCGCTCGTTGAATACGCCGCCGCGAGCTACCACTTCGAGCGCGCCGGGCACGCGCGCTACCGCGCCGCCGCCGAAAACAACTACGCCTACCTCCTCTTCAAGCGCGGCGACTACGCCGAGGCGCATACGCACCTCGACTGCGCGCGCCTACTTTTCGTCAATCTCAAAGACAAGACCCACACGGCGCAGGTGGACGAGACGCGCGCGCGCGTCTTCGTCGCGGAGGGTCGTTTCGGCGAGGCGGAAGCCGCAGCGCGCCAAGCCGTGCGCGCGCTCAGCGCGGGCGGTGAGCAAGCGATCCTTGCAGAGGCGTTGACGGCGCACGGCTTGGCGCTCGCGCATCTCGGTCGCGCGGACGAAGCACGTGCCGTGCTGCGTCGTGCGGCAGAGACCGCCGCGCACGCGGGCAACCTCGAAGGCGCGGGGCTCGCCGAGCTGACGATGCTCGAAGCGTTGCGCGACCGGCTCACGCCCGAAGAGATGCGCGAGACTTACCGTTCGGCGGATGAACGGCTCGCGCTGACGCAACATCAAGAGATTCTCGCGCGACTGCGCGAGTGCGCGCGCCGCGTCGTCTCTGTCGAGCGAAGCGCGCCGACGGTCGTTGCGGGCGCGGGCGAAGTCGAAGATTTAATTGCCGAGGCGTGCGCGCGCGCAGGCAAGAGCGTGCGGTTCGAGCCCGCGGCGGTCGCGGCGATGCTGCGACTCCCGTCCGGCGCGGATGCCGCCGTTTTGCGCGCGCTCGTCGAGCGCACGGTTGCGCGGGCGCAGCACGGCGCGATCATCCAAGCTTCGGCGGTCGAGACCATCGCGCTGCGCCAGGAGATCGACGGCGCGGACTTCGCAGACCCGTGGGCAAACTTCTCTTTCAGAGGCGAGGTGAAACAGTTTGAAGAGCGACTCATCGAGCGCGCCCTCGCCGACGCGCGCGGCAGTGTCTCGCGTGCCGCGCGACTGCTCGGCTTCAAACACCACGAGTCTCTGAACTGGCGTCTGAAGAACCGCAACAAGACTCTGCTTCAGTCGCGCACGCCCGCGCGCCGACGCCGACGCAGCATCATGCGCAAGTCTGAGTAGAAAATCGCGCGCCGGAGATGCGCGGCGCGCAGGAGGTTTTTTAGTCCACTTGTCTGTCGTGACCTGCGCGAAATGCGGTGCGAAGAATCGCGTGGACGAGCGCGCGGCGCGCGAGCGTCTGCCCGTGTGCGGCAGATGCGGCGCGGCGTTGGAAGGCGCGACGAACGAAGCTCACTCGAATTTCGACGACGCGGGCAAGCCCTTCGTAGTCACCGATGCGACCTTCGCGCGCGAGGTCTTGCAGATGGGCGCGCAGCCCGTCCTCGTCGATTTCTGGGCGGCGTGGTGCGGACCGTGCCGCGTGCTCGCGCCGACGCTCGACGAGTTAGCCGCCGAGTCGGCGGGTCGCTACCGCATCGCCAAGCTCAACGTGGACGAGAACAAACAGACCGTCGCGCAGTTCCACATCCAGGGCATCCCGACGCTCCTCATCTTCAAAAACGGACAACTCGTCGAACGCCTCGTCGGCGCGCAGCCCAAGCAGGCAATCGTCGCGCGACTCGCCGCGCACGGCTGAGCGAAAGCAAAAGGGCGAAAGCGTGGATGAACCTTCTCGGCTTCGTCCACGCTTTCGCCCTTTTGCTTTCGCCCGCGCCTTTTATTTGACCGTCACGCTCAACTGTTTCGCGCCGCAGGGCGACTTGATCGTGACGGCGAACGAGCCGCTGCTCTTGCTGATCGAGGTGACGGTGAACTTCGCCGCGTTCGCCCCGCTCGCCGACGTGGGCTCGCGCAAGACGATGATGTCCGACCAGTTCGGGGTCGTGGCGGTGATCTTCGCGATGTCGCCCTCGCCGTCGAACGTGGCGACGACGGATGCGCTCCCCCCGCCATCGAGCGTCAGCGCGTCGGAGTTGAGCGAGAGCGCGCACGCGCCTACCTTCTTGCGCTCGGTCTGGGTTTCAGTTGAGGGTGCGGCGGGCGTTGGTGTCGCCGCAGGTTCGGGTGTCGGCGTTGGCGTCAATGCCGCCGCTGTCGTCGGCGCGGCGGTCGCGTCCGTCGAGTTCGGCGGTTGAGTGGTCTCAGTGTTTTTCTTCTCAGTGTTTTTCGCCTCGACGACTTTCGGCTCGTCGGGTTTCGTCTCATCACGTTTCGCGTCGTCACGTTTTGCGTCCGCGTCCGACCGCTCGGCGGGTTTCGTTTCGGGCGTCGCCTCCGGCTTCGGCGGCGCAGCGTCCGGAGTCGGCATCGGCGCGGGCTCAATCTTCGGCGACACGACGTTCGTCGCGTCGGGCTTCGTCGTCTCAATCTTCGTCGCGTCGGGCTTCGTCGCGCCCGCCTGCGCCGTCTCGACCGTTGTGCGCTGCGGCGATGTTGCGGCGGGGGCGGCGGGACGCGCGCGCAAGGGAGCAGAGCCGAGCAGCATGTCGAGACCTGAGAGCGTGCCGTTTAATTTGCGGTAGAGGGCTTCGATGACGGCACGGCGCGCGGCGTCGGGCTCGTCGCGGTCGTAGCTCTTGACGTAGGCGTTGAGCGCCTCTTGTCGCTCGCCGTTTGCCGCGAGCGCCGTGCCGAGACGCCAGAGGGCGTTGCGCCAGTAGGGACTCTCTTCGGGAAGCACGCCGACCGCGCGCCGCAACGCCGTGACAGCCTCCGCCGACTTCCCCTGATCGAGCAGAGCCCACCCGGTCAACTCCTCTATGTGACCGCGCATGAGATTATCGAGGACGCCCCGCGGCAGATCGGGGATGCTCGGCGTGCCGCCCTGCGCGATGGCATCGGCGCGCACGTCGCGCAACTCGTCGGCGTTGACGGCGATGGTCGCCTGCCGCGTGTCGAGCCCGGCGTCCACGCCGCCCTTCGCCGCCTCGACGAGTTCGAGCGCGGTGCGCGGGGCGACGCCGCGACGCAGCAGACGATCCGCCGCGTAGAGTTGGCGGAAGGCGCGCATCGAGTCGTCGCCCGCGGCGAACTCTTTCGCGGCTGTGGCGGCAGCCGACTCGACCGCCGCGCTTTGTTCTTTCGTCCCCGCCGATTTGAGCGCGAGTTGGAGCGCGAGCAGACCTTTGAGAGAGAGAGCGTTGGCGTCTGTGTCCGCCGCATCGTGCGCGAAGAAACTGGCGCGACGTTCGGGCGCGAGCAGTTCGACGAAATTGGGCGCGCGCGCGTTGACGCGACCCGCGAGCTGCGTCTCGATTCCGTCGCCTTTGATCGTGAAGCTACGCGCCAGCTCGTCCGCCGCCTCGGCGTAGAGTCCGGCGGCGGCGAGCGCGCTCGCCAGCTCGTAGTCGAGCGTGGGGAAGTGCGAGTAGAGGCGCGCGAAGCGGAGCGAACGCTCGGCGTCGGACGCGAGATTGTTGGCGACGAGACTGCGCGCGAGTGCGACCTGCGCCCAGGGGTGGCGCGGCTCAAGCTGGACAGCCTGACCTGAGAGTTCGAGCGCGCGCTTCTCATCGCCGTGCGCCGCGTACCAGTAAGCTGCCCCCGCGAGCAGTTGCAGATCGCGCGGGTCGTCTTTGAGCGCGGCTTCGAGTTCGCGCTCCGCCTCTGCGCGCCGCCCCGCGTCGAAGAGCGAGAGCACAACACCGTCGCGTGCGGCGCGATCGGTCGAGTCCGCCGCGAGCAGCTCGCGGTAGATCGCGAGAGCCTCTGCGGGCTTGCCCGTCGCGCGGCTCATGTCCGCGAGGCTATGGCGTGCGGGCGTGGACTTCGGATCAAGCTCTGCGGCGCGGGCATACTCGGCGACAGACTCGTCGAGCCGGAGCGAGAGGCGGTCGGCGGCGGCGAGTGCCTGATGTGCGGCGGCGAGATCGGGCGCGAGCTTGACGGCGCGCGCGGCGAGACGCGCCGCATCATCCGTGTGCTCGGCGGTCAGGTAGAACGCGGCGAGCGCGAGCAGGCGTTTGGCGTCGCCCTTCGCCGCCGGTTCGATCTTGCGCGCCAGCTCGAACGCCGCCGCGGGCTGACCGCGCAGGACGAGGTTCGCGGGCAACTGCGAGACGACCTCGAAGTAGAGTTTGTCGGACACGTCTTCCGACGCGTCGGCGACCGCCTGTTGGAAGAGCGCGACGCCGCGATTGATGTCGCCTGCCTGAAGACGCTCGTCGCCGTAGGCGGCTTGCGCGCTGACCAAATGTTCTGCGGCGCGGTCGGCGAGGGCGTCCGGCAATGCTTGATCGAGGAAGTCTTGCAACTCGGTGATGCGCTCCCACGCGGGGAGTTTGAGAATCTCTTCGAGCTTCGCCTTCAACTCCGCTTCTTTCGCCGGATCGAAGACGACGGCGGGCGCATCCTGCTTGTCCGTCGTGGCTTTCTTCTGTCCCTTCGCTGCCTGCGGTTTCGCGGTCTTGCTCGCCGCGCCAGCCTTCGTCGCCGGAGTCGCATCGGTCTTCGTCGCATCCGGGTTCGGCGCAGGGGTGTGCGACGCTGCGTCGTCATTCGTCGCCGCCTTCTTTTCCGTCACGTGCTTCGTCGCGTCCGTCGCCGCTTTCGTCTCCGTCGTTGCTTTCTCAGATGGAGCTTTTGGCGTATCACCTGCGCCCGCCGCTGCCTTCTTATCAGCGCGTGCCCTGAGCGCAGTCTTTTTCTTCGCGGCGACTGCGCTCGCTTCGTCTCTCTTCGCCGCCACGTTGCCGCTCGCCGCGTCCTGCTTCGTCTTCGCTGCTGGCTTCTTAGCGGTGGCGGCTTGCGTCGCAGGCTTCTTCGTCGCCGTGACCTTCGCCGTTTGACTCGCCGCCGCAGGCTTCTTCGCGGCTTGAGTTGATGTCGCCGCAGGCTTCTTCTTCGGCTTGGTCGGCGACTGACTCGGTGCCTCTTGCGCGCGCGACGCGGACGCCGCGACGCAGCAGAGGATGAAGAGCGTAAAGAGCGAGGTGATGAATCTACTTCTCATAAATCAACTTCATCGTTTCTTGTAAGTTAGCTTCGTTGTGTCAGTAACTGGGAGACGTGCGCTTTCAACGTTTGCCATTTCAACATCAATCATCTCTGGTTGCTAGAGATGATCTTACCTCGCGTCGCGTCTTCACCTGCCCGTTAAGGCTTCGTTGAGGATGCGCCCCGTCGCGTTGCTCGGCGGCTGCACGCGCAGCAACGAAGCGAGCGTCGGCGCGATGTCGGCAGGTGTCGCACTCTGCGTGTAGCGACCCGACGCGATGCCTTGCCCCATGACGATGAGAGGCACGTGCGTGTCGTAATTGTAGGGCGAGCCGTGCGTCGCGGGGATGCTGTCGCCCAGATACTTGAACGGTTCGGCGAGCACGATCACGTCTCCGCTGCGCCGTTGACTAAAACCGTGCAGCACGCGGCGCGCGACCGCGTCGGACGACGAGACTTCGCCCGCTTCGAGTTGCGTGCGCGTGAAGCAGCGACTGATGCCGGGGACGGTGAGCGCGCCCTCGCACGCCGCGCGCTCGGCTTCAGCGCGCTCAACGCCGTCGCGCCTGAGCGCGACCGTGTTGAAGAAGACGTTGGCGTTCATGAAAGGTTCGAGCACGTAGTCGGCGGTCGTGTCTCTCTCGCCCGGCTTCGAGAAGCGCGCGCGCAAAGCATTTCGCACGGCGTTCAAGACATCCGCGCTGCTGATGCGCCCGCCTGGCAGACCGAGCGCGGCGGCGTGTTCCGGAATCGGCGCGACGCCGTGATCCGCCGTGAAGACGACGAGCGTGTTCTGCAAGCCGACGCGACTGTCAACGAAGTCGAGCAGCGCGCCGATCTGTCGATCCACTCGCAGCGTCACGTCCATCATCTCTTGACTGTAGGGACCGTAGCGGTGTCCGACGTAGTCGTTCGCCGAGAAGCTCAACGTGAGCACGTCCGTGTCCGCATCTTTACCTAACGCTTCGTTGTCAATCGCGGCTTCGGCGAAATCAACAAGCATGTCGTTCGAGAAGGGTGACGCGTCGAGCGCGCCGTAGAAGGCTGCGCCCGGCTTGTCTGCGCCGCCCGTGATGGTGTGCGGGAATTTATTCGTGTCGCCCGCGATGTTGCCGATATTTTCCCACGGCGGCGCGTCCGCGCCCTGCCGTCGGACGTACTCCGCGTCGCTCCCCAGCAGATACTCCCACTTCTTCCCGAAAAATTTATCCGCCGGACGACCCTCATCGAAGCGTTTGACCCACGCGGGCAGATCGTTGAAGTAATAACTCGACGAGACCATGTTGCCCGCGAGCGAGCTGAACCAGTAAGCGGCGTTGGCGTGCCGACCCGCGGGCAAGATCGCCGCGCGATCTTTGACCGAGATGCCGATGACCTTCGAGCGGTCGTTGGTAGCGAGTCGCAACTCGTCACCAAGCGTCGAGGCGGTCAAGCGACGCGGGCTCGGCGCGCGCTCGTTCGCCCCGCCGCCAAAAAGCTGCCAGCGCGACTGCGCGAGGCGACACCCGGCGGCGATTCTGTCTTCCGGGTCCCACACGTTCGAGACGGGGCAGCCCGACTCGCGGTCGTACCAGTCGTTGGCAACGATGCCGTTCTCGGAGGGCCACGTCCCCGTCATCGTCGTCGCGTGACCGGGCGCGGTGTAGGTCGGCATGTGATCGTAGTTGGCGTTCGTCCACAGCGCGCCCTGCCCCACGAGGCGACGCAGACCGTTCTGCGCGAAGAGATCGCCGAAGCGTTCGAGATAATCGGCGCGGAATTGATCGACGACGATGAGCAGCACGAGGCGCGGGCGCGCGGGCGGCGCGTCGTTGCGGCGCGCCGCGCCCGTCTGACTCGCCGCCGGGGGCGCAGTCGCGCGACGGGTTTGCGTCGCACTCTGCTGTTGCGGCGCGGCTGCTCGCGCGAGCGAAGCGAGAACGACCGCGAGCGCGAGGGCGACGCGCGCGGCGTTGTTGAGTGCACGGCGCGGGCGGATCAAGTTCAAGATGATTCCTCGTCGAGAGAGCATGGCTCGGTTGTCAGGCGAAGGGTGTCGGGCAAATTAACGAAGAGCTTGGGCGCATGATAACATCCGCGCGCAGGCGGGCGAAATCGCGCGCGCGGCGTGCGACGCCGCGCGCAGCGGCGAGACGAAAAATGAGCGAGTTGGACGCGGAGTGGGAGCGGCGCGTGGCGGAAGCCGCGGAGCGCGCGAGTGCGACGGGTCGCGCCGACGTAGGGGACTACCTCGCGCTGCGCGCAGCCAACGACATCGCGCGCGCGGTCGGCGTCGCGTGGCTCGTCGAGACGTTCACGGCGCTCGCCGATGAAGCGTTGCTGCGCGGCGTCGATCTCAGACTCACGCACGACGAAGAGCACACCTTCCGCGTCTCACACTCGACAATGGTCGGCAAACGTCTCACGCTCCACGCCGGTCTCGTGCGCTCGCTCGCAATCGAGGCGGGCTGGCCCCGCACGCCGCGCGACGGCGTGGTGCGCGGTGGCGGCATCGCCCACGCGCGCGTCGCACACTTCGGCGACCGCGGCGCGGACGAAGAACTCCTGCTCGTCAAATCTGACGCGGGTGCGCCGCGTTGGATCGTCCTCACTGAAGCGGGCGCGCGTGAGAGTTTCGACGAAGCGCGCGCGCGTCGTCACCTCGACAAGCTGCTCGGTTGAAAATTTTTAGCCCGCCATAATCTCGCGCGCGCGCCGACGATATGCGGCAACACGCGCACGTTTTGGAACAAGCCGTCGCGCACGCCGACGCGCGGGTTCGCCTCACACGCTTCCAGATCATACGACTTTCAACAGCTTACATGCGCCCCACGCGCGCGCGCGCATCGGCTGGCATGACGGTTGCCATGTTCGCGCGTGCCGCGCCGCGTTGGAGACG
>JAVXVR010000230.1:0-10505 GCA_032230165.1 Acidobacteriota bacterium
CCGCCCGCCGAGTGCACAGGTGCTCTCTCTTGGAGCGCGAAGGCTCCGATGCCGACGGCGCGCAGGTCTTTCGCCGTCGCGGCAGCTAACGGCACGCTCTACGCCGCTGGCGGTAGCATCGACGGTAGCGGCAACAACCTCTCGACCTTCGAGGCTTACGACACGGTGACTGGTACGTGGGCGCCGAGGGCCAACATGAATCAGCGTCGGGATCAACTTGCGCTCGCGACTATCAACGGCAAGCTCTACGCGGCGGGGGGCTGGCAGAGCCCGACCGACTTGAACACGCTGGAAGTCTATGACCCGGCCACCAACAGTTGGACGTTCAAGGCGTCGATGCCGACGCCGCGGCGCGCGCCCGCTGCCGGCGTCATCAACGGCAAGCTCTATGTGGTCGGGGGAGGCGCCGCCGGGATTGGCAACTTCAACAAGCTGGAGGAGTACGATCCCGCGACGAACACGTGGAGCGCGAAAGCGTCGATGCCGACGGCGCGCGGCGCGTTGAGTGTCGTGGTGACGAACGGCACGCTCTACGCGATCGGCGGCGTCAACAATAGCGGTACGCTCGCGACCGTCGAGGCTTACGATCTCGCCACCGACACTTGGACGACGAAGGCTGCGATGCCGACGGCGCGGAGCTATGCCGGTGCAGCCGAGGTCGGCGGTCGCATCTACGTCGTCGGTGGCAACACGGGGGCTAGTTTCCACACCGACGTGGTAGAGGTTTACGATCCCGCGTCGAACACCTGGGACACTGCGCCGCCGATGCCGACCAGTCGCATGGGACTCGCGGTCGTTACTTCAGGCGGCGTCCTCTACGCGATCGGCGGCACGGACGACAGCTCTGGAGTCTCTAGCTTCCACACGGTCGAAGCTCTCGCCCCGACGTGCGCGACACCAACTCCGACACCGACGCCAACGGCTACTCCGACACCAACTCCGACACCAACTTGCGCGGGGGTAAGCTCTTGGGGCGCGAGGGCTCTGATGCCGACGGCGCGCGTGAGCGTCGCCGTCGGCGTCGTCAACGACACCATCTACGCCTTCGGCGGTTATAACGGTAGCGCGCCCATCAACACGGTCGAAGCCTACGACACGGCGACCGGCACGTGGACGACCAAGGCGCCGATGCCGATCCCGCGCAACGGTCCCGCGGTCGCCGCGGTGAACGGCAAACTCTACGTCATGGGCGGACTCACGAACACGCCCGCGCAGTTCACCACGCGCGTGGACGTGTACGACCCCGCGACTAATTCGTGGGGCGCGCCCCGCGCCCCGATGCCGAGCCCGCGCTTCCAGTTCGGCGTCGCAGTGATCAACGGGATCATCTACACGGTCGGCGGGGGTGACCCTCCGGGGAATCCCCTCTCGACCGTTGAGGCTTACGATCCCGTCTCCAACACATGGCAGACGAGAGCCGCGATGCCGACGCCGCGCTCGTATGTGAGGGTCGGTGTCATCAACGGCATCCTGTATGCCGTCGGCGGCGCAAACGGTGTCGTCGCGAATGAGGCTTACGATCCCGCGAGCAACACCTGGGGCGCGAGGGCGGTGCTGCCGACCGCGCGCTTCATTCCTGCGGTCGGCGTGCTGGGCGGACGGCTCTTCGTCATCGGCGGTCAAACAAACTCGTTCGTCGGTCTCGTCGAGGTCTATGACCCCGTCACCGGTGCGTGGAGCACTGAAGCCTCCATGCCCACGCCGCGCTACGACTTCGGCGTCGCTGTGACGGGCGGCACACTCTACGCGGTCGGCGGCGCGAACGACAGCGGCGGCGGCTTTACAGTCTTGTCAGCGGTCGAAGCTCTCGCCCCCGCGTGCACGACGCCGACACCGACGCCACTGACTTGCACGCCGCCGCCTTCGAACATGATCAGTTGGTGGGCGGGAGATGGAAATGCCGACGACATACAAGCTGGCAACAACGGCACGCTCCAAAACGGCGCGACGTTCGCGCCCGGTAAGGTTGGGCAGGCGTTCAGCTTTGACGGCGTGGATGATCTCGTCGGAGTGCCAAATAGTCCGACGTTGAACCTCACGCAAGCTTTGACAATCGATGCGTGGGTCAATCCCTCCGCCGCTAACCAAAATGGAGGCATTGTTGAGAAGACGGTCGGGGGCGGCGTGAATACACAATACCTGGTCTTTTTGGAAGGCGGCAGGGCGTTTTTCCGCCTCATTAAAGTGCCCGGTGTCGATCACAGAACCATTCCGAGCGACACGCCGATCCCGATCAACGCGTGGACGCACATCGCCGCAACATGGGACGGCGCGACGATGAAGTTATTCATTAACGGCGTCCAACAGGCGCAGACGCTTGCCGTGAGCCCGCCGATAAATTCAGGCGCTGGTCCAACATTCATTGGGAGATTGGGTTCGAGCGTGTACCCCTTTGCGGGACTCATCGACGAAGTCGAAATCTTCAATCGCGCCCTCTCGGCGCAGGAGATTCTCGCCCTCTACCTCGCCGACAGCGCGGGCAAGTGCAAAGTGACGCCGACTCCAACGCCTACCCCCGCTCCGACGCCGACAGCAACACCGACGCCGACACCGACGCCTGCGCCCACCCCGACGCCGACGCCTTTCCCGATCACCGCGAAGGGGAACGGGAGGCTCGCCTTCACGGCTGATCCGGGCGACGGGACGCGCCAGATTTTTACGAGCGACGCGGATGGTAGTAATCCGGCGCGGCTCACCTATCTCGGCGAGAACTTCACCCACGCCTTCTCGCCCGACGGCGCGAAGATCGTCTTCGTGAGCACTCGCGACGGCAACTCGGAGATTTACGTCATGAACGCCGACGGGAGCAATCAGGTGAGACTCACCAACGTCCCGCAAGCCGACGGCGGACCCACCTGGTCGCCCGACGGCGCGCGGATCGCGTTCCTCAGCAAGCGCGACCGCACGGGCAACTTCGAGATTTACGTGATGAACGCAGACGGCACGAACCAGACGAGGTTGACCCATAACTCTGCGTCACACAGTCATCCCGCGTGGTCGCCCGACGGCACGCGGATCGCCTTCGACAGCAACCGCGACGGACGAGTCCACCTCTACCTGATGAACGCGGACGGCAGCAACGAAACGCAACTGCTTCCGAACCCGGAGACGACGCTCGAAGAGTCTCAAGCCGCGTGGTCGCCCGACGGCACGCGGATTCTTTTCAGCGGCGGCGATCTGGCGGGCGGGGTGTCCGACATCGTGTCGTGCAAGCTCTACTCCATGCGCGCCGACGGCTCCGACCCGGTGCAACTGACGGCGAGTCCGGACGCGGCGCTCGACCTCTCACCCACTTATTCGCCCAACGGCTCGCGGATCGCCTTCGCCAGATCCCCCGACGCTGCGGCGACCTCCGGCGCGGTCTTGACCGCAGACGCGAGCGGCGGCTCCGTGTCGCCCCCCGTCCACGACTCGAATGAGGCTCATGCCGTCTCATGGCAGCCGGTCGCGGACACAAGCGCGCCGACGACTAGCGCGAACCTGAGCGGCGCGGTCGGCAACAACGGTTGGTACAAGAGCAGCGTGGTGTTGACGCTCAACGCCGCAGACAACAGCGGCGGCACGGGCGTCAAGCGGATCAGCTACAGCGCCTCCGGCGCACAAACAATCGCGCCGACCACGGCGGGCGGCTCGTCCGTCAACTTCACGATCACAGCCGAGGGCGAGACGACCGTCACCTACTTCGCCACAGACAACGCGGGCAACGTCGAGGCGGCGCACACGCACACGCTCAAGATCGATCGGACGCCGCCCCTCATCATCACGCCCCCACCCGTCCAAGCCGAGGCGACAAGCCCCGCGGGAGCCGTCGTGACCTACAACGTCGCCGCGACTGACAACTCCGGCTTGACCCCTACGGTGAGTTGCGCTCCCCCTTCAGGGAGCACCTTCCCGCGCGGGACGACGGGCGTGGCTTGCACGGCGACGGACGACGCGGGGAACAACTCCTTCGCGAGTTTCATTGTCACTGTCGCGGACAACACTGCCCCCACCGTCTCGATCACAGACCCGACGGCGGACGGCTTCGTCCCCTCTTCGCCAGCCACGGTGAGAGTCCGGGCTGAAGACGTGGTCGGCGTCGTCTCCGTCAGCGTCAACGGCGTCGCGGCGTCGCTCGTCTCGGGCACGCCGCAGTCGGGGACATGGCAAGCGGCAGTACCGGTGCGCCTGCCGCTCTTGCCGACCGGCGCGCTCCGCTTCACGGCGACCGCCAGCGACGCGGCGTCTCACAGCGCGTCAGCCACAACCGTAGTTGACAACGACGGCATCAACGCCGTGATCGATAAGAACAGGGCGACGGCTGCCGACGAGAGCGCCGGTTACTCGAACGACTTCAACGACGGCACGACCGCCGGGAGGTTGACGAGGGCAGCGGGCACCGTGTCGGTCTCGGATTTGAGCGCCCCGGCTGGCGTGCGCGCCGTCTTCTCGGGCACAAGCGGCTCGGCTCGGCTCTCGGCTTGCTCCGGCGTCTCGACCAAGGAGGTGCTACTGGATCGCGCCGGCGAGACGGCTGACATCACCTGCGCCAGCACGGGCAGCATCACCGTGAAGGCGGTCGCGGCGAGCCCTTCGATAGAGGTCTTGAAGCAGTCATTCATCACCTTCTTCGGCTTCCGCTTCCCCTACACCTACCGCGTCGTGCTCACGACGGGGCAGAGCGTCACCACGGGGAGCCCCGTCGCGGCAAGCCCCGACAACACTGAGCCCGTCCTCGTCGAGCTGATCGACGAAAACGAAAACGCCTACGGCTCTTTCCAACTCGATCCGGGCGAGTCCGTGGACGTGGGCTTCGACAGGGTTGACGCACCCGATCCCGACCGTGTCATCCTCAACGTGCTCTCCGGCGAAGTCACCTTCAACATCACGGGGCAGACGGTAACGCTCGGCGCAGGGCAGATGCAGTCCTTCGCGCGCGACATCACCCCGCCACAGCTCAGTTGCGCCGCGCCCGATGGTCAGTGGCACGCGGCGGACGTCGGTTTAGCCTGCACCGCCGCGGACGGCGCTTCGGGCTTGGCGAACGCGGCGGACGCGAGCTTCACGCTCTCGACTGCCGTGCCCGCGGGGACGGAGGACGCTAACGCCTCGACTGGAAGCCGCACGGTCTGCGACCGCGCGGGTAATTGCGCGACCGCCGGACCCGTCGGCGGAAACCGCGTTGACAAGCGACCGCCGGACATCACGATCAGCGCGCCGACAAATTCGACCTACCTGATCGGTCAAGCGGTCGCGGCTGCCTACCACTGCGACGACGCGGGCTCCGGCGTCGCCACTTGCTCCGGCGCGGTCGCGAGCGGCGGTAGCCTCGACACCTCCACCGTGGGCGCGCACGTCTTTACCGTGACGGCGACTGATCGAGCGGGCAACACTGCGAGCCGTTCTGTCAGTTACACGGTCTCGTACAACGTCTGCCTGCTCTACGATCCAACGAAGGCGAACAAGGGCGGGAGCACTGTCCCCGTCAAGCTGCAACTCTGCAACGCCGCCGGGCGCAACGTTTCCGCGCCGGGCGTCGTCGTGCACGCCGTCAGCGTCATGCGCCTGTCGGACAACACCTCACTCGATGTCGTCGATGCAGGGAACGCGAATCCCGACTTCGATTTCCGCTACGACCCCGCGCTCGGCGGCTACATCTTCAACCTGAAGACGACCGGCTACGGCGCGGGAACTTACGCCTTGAACTTCGTCGCGAGCGGCGACCCCGCCGTCCACTCGACGCAGTTCAAGATCAAGTAGAGAACGCGCGCGCAGGACAATGAGGGACTAAAAGGTAAGGGCTCCGGCGACTGATGCCGGAGCCCTTCGTCGTTTGATCTCTTCGCCCGCGCTCGACTCGCCGTCTTTGCGGTCAGCCGCGTCGAAGCGCATCTTCATGTTGCGCTAAGCGTGCGACGATCTTCTGTGGTGAGTCAGACGGGCGCGTCAGTAGCCCCACTTGCCGACGACGAGCCCGATGACGACGCCGCCCAGCGCGCCGAGGATCATGATCGGCGCGTAAGCCTTCGTGATGATCGCGTCGGGGAGACTGAGGAGTATGCCGAAGACGAGACCCGTCGCCCACGAAGGCAGAGGCAGCCGCGCCGCGCCAATCACGAAGCCGACGGCGAAGCGGTTGAGGAACGCACCCAACATGGCGGCGGTCTTGTCTTCGAACGTGAGCGGGATCATCGTGGCGACCGAGACAAGCCCGAAGACGATGCCGCAGACAGCGCCGAGAAGGATTCTGGACATAGCTCAAGCCTCTCTGCTCAAGTCTCTGCTGCCGGTCGTAACTCGCGAAGCTGTAACCCTCATGTGATCGGTCTAGATCGGGCGGGCACAAGGCGACGGTTTATTCAGTCTCGTCGAAGCGTATCTTCATGCTGCGCAGCGTGCGGCGATCTTCTTCGGTGAGTTCGAGGGGCGCGTCGTCGCCCGCCGCTTCGCCATCGTCCTCTTCATCGCGCTCGCGCAGACCGATCTCCAACTTCAAGACCAATTCGACATCGTAGCCCGACTCGCGCAAGTGCTGGATCGCGTCGGCGACTTCGGACGAGCGCTCGACCGCCGCGTTGATCGCGTCGCCGAGTCCCTGCACGAGTTCTTTCGCGTCGTCGTTGATGTCCAAGGCAGCCCGTCCCGATCTTTGGTTGCGCCCCGCGCGCGTGAAGTGTTGAGCGATGCTACGCGAGCACGGGCGGGCGGTCAACCGCAAGATCGGGGTCGCGTTGCGACGCGCGCGCGGCGTGTGATAGCGTGGGGAAAAGTCTGGAGTCTAAGGTCTGGAGTCCGAAGCCAGAGTCTTTTGCCTTCGACTTCAGACTCCGAGACTCCAGACTCTAGACTTCTCTTATGGACACGAAACAGGACGGCACGACTGCGACGCGCGCGACCGAGCGCCGCGAGCGTTTCGAGACCACCTCCGGCATCGAACTCCCGAACGACTTCAGCCCCGCCAACACCGCGCCGCTCGACTACGAGCGCGATCTCGGCGCGCCCGGCGAGTTTCCCTACACGCGCGGCGTGCGCCGCACGATGTACCGCAGTCGCTTCTGGACGATGCGCCAGTACGCGGGCTACGCCTCGGCGGAAGAGTCGAACGCGCGCTACAAATACCTGCTCGCGCAGGGCACGACCGGACTCTCCGTCGCCTTTGATCTCCCGACGCAGATCGGTCTGGACTCCGACGATTCGCTCTCCGCAGGTGAGGTCGGCAAGGTCGGCGTTGCGATTGACTCGCTCGAAGACATGGAGCGACTCTTCGACGGCATACCGTTAGGTTCTGTCTCGACCTCGATGACGATCAACGCGACCGCCTCGACCCTGCTCTGTCTCTACGTCGCCGTCGCGCGCAAGCAAGGCGTCTCGACGGACAAACTCGAAGGCACGATCCAGAACGACATCCTGAAGGAGTACATCGCACGCGGGACGTACATTTATCCACCCGCGCCTTCGATGCGACTCATCACAGACACCTTCGCCTACTGCGCGCGCGAGATTCCGAAGTGGAACACGATCTCGATCAGTGGCTACCACATACGCGAGGCGGGCTCGACCGCCGCGCAAGAAGTTGCGTTCACGCTCGCCGACGCCATCGCTTACGTGCAAGCCGCGATTGATGCGGGCTTGAAGGTTGACGAGTTCGCGCCGCGCCTCTCCTTCTTCTTCAACGCGCACAACAACCTGCTGGAAGAGGTGGCGAAGTTTCGTGCCGCGCGGAGACTGTGGGCGCGCATCATGCGCGAGCGTTTCGGCGCGCGCGATCCGCGATCCTTGATGTTGCGCTTCCACACGCAGACCGCAGGCTCGACCCTCACCGCGCAGCAGCCGGAAGTGAACGTCGCGCGCACGACCATCCAAGCCCTCGCCGCGGTCTTAGGCGGCACGCAGAGTCTGCACACGAACGCAATGGACGAGGCGCTGGCTTTACCGACTGAAACGGCGGCGCGCGTCGCGCTTCGCACGCAGCAGGTCATCGCGCACGAGTCGGGCGTCGCCGATACGGTCGATCCGCTCGCGGGCAGTTACGCCGTCGAGCAGTTGACGAGCGATCTGGAACGACTCGCCTCCGACTACATCGAAAAGATCGATGCGCTCGGCGGGACTTTGCGCGCCATCGAGTCGGGCTACATCCAGCGCGAGATACAGGAGGCGGCTTACCGCTACCAGCGCGCCGTCGAGACGGGAGATGCCGTGGTCGTCGGCGTCAACCGCTTCCAGACCAATGAGGATTCGCCAATGCCGACGCTCCGGGTTGATCCCGCGACCGAGCGCGCACAGGTCGAGCGCGTCCGTGCGCTGCGCGCGCGCCGCGACAACGAGTCGGCAGAGTCCGCGCTCGCGCATCTCGAAGAAGCCGCGCGCGGCACGGAGAACCTGCTCCCGCGCATACTCACTGCCGTCGAATCATTCGCCACGGTCGGCGAGATCAGCCACCGCCTGCGCCGCGTCTGGGGCGAGTACCGCGAAGCCGTGACGGTTTAGGCGAACTCGACAGACCAGAGCAAGGTTCAAGCGGTGTTGATTAAAATAATGAGACTTGTGCGCAAACGGGTTAGAAGGACAAGCAGTTTCGCGCCCTTGCTCGCGCTCGCGCTCGTCGTCGCGGGCTGCGCGCAGGAGTTGAAGTCGCTGTCGGATTTGAATGTCTTGCGGAACGCGCTGGCGGAGAAGTATGAGCACGGCGAGATCAACGTCACGGTGCAGAACGGCACGTACCTCGGCATACAGTTCATCAACTCGCGGTTCAACGCGCTGGACGACGCGGGGCGACGTGCCAAGGCGCAGGAGATCGCGCTCTTCGCGCGCGCGCACTTCCCGTCGATCAGCCGGATCACGCGCATCTGGATCGCCTTCCTGTCGGGCGAGACGCGGCTCTATGTCTTCCACAGCTACGAGACGCGCGGCGTCTTCGCCTTCGACAAAGACAGGATCGAGGCGGGCGATCTCGACACCCTCTACGAGCGCGCCGCGGCGTCGCGCTCCGGCTCCGGAGCCGAGGAATTCAAGGCGGTCGCCACCTACGACGAGCCGCGCGACCAGACCACGGTCAGCGTCAACCACCTGCAACTCTACGGCACGCTCGACGATGGGCTCGTGCTGCTGCCCGAGTTCGTCGTCTCCGGGCGGAAGATCAAGCCACCGGAGTGGGTTGATTTCGAGTTCGTCTCTTACTCCAAGCGACCGGTCTTTACCGAAGACAGACGCCTGACGCTCTTCGCGGACGGTGCGAAGGTGACGACGAAGAAGCCGCGACTCTCCACCACGGGGCAGGGCGTGGACGGAACCTACTCGGAGGTCATCTCGCACAGACTCTCTTACAAGGAGTTCTTGCGGCTCGTGAACGGAGGCGACGCAAAATTGCAACTCGGCGCGAAAGAGATCGAGCTGAGCGCAGCGCACCTGCGGTTGCTGCGCGAGATGAAAGACTGCGTGGACGAAGCACGCTGCCCTTGAGCCCGCGAGCCGCATCGTTTCACCGGGCGCAATCCGGCGCGCATCCCGCACGACACTTCGGCGTCTGGCTGTGATAATCTCTAACGCTCATGGCGCACCTGCTCGAAGTAAAAAATTTGCAGACGCATTTCCAGACGCGTGCGGGCGTGGTGCGCGCCGTGGACGGCGTGAGCTTCCGACTGGATCGCGGCGAGCTGCTGGGGCTGGTCGGCGAGTCGGGGTGCGGCAAGAGCGTGACGGCGCTCTCGATCATGCGTCTGGTCGCGCCGCCGGGGAAGATCGTCGGGGGCGAGATTCTGTTCGACGGCGCAGACTTGTTGAAGCTGCCAGAGTCGCGTATGCGCGCGATTCGCGGCGATGACATCGCGATGATCTTTCAAGACCCGATGACTTCGCTGAACCCTGTCTATAAGGTCGGCGAGCAGATCGCGGAGGCGCTCAGACTCCATCGCGGCATGAACCGCAAAGAGGCGAAGCGCGCGGCGGTGGCGGCGATGGAGGAAGTATCGATCCCTGATCCGGCGCGGCGCGCAAACGACTACCCGCACCAGCTCTCAGGCGGGATGCGACAGCGTGTGATGATCGCGATGGCGCTCGCCTGCGATCCCAAGCTGCTCGTCGCAGACGAGCCGACGACCGCGCTCGACGTGACGATTCAGGCGCAGATTCTCGAACTGCTCGACGGGCTGCGCAAGACGCGCGAACTCGCCGTGCTCTTAATCACACACGATCTCGGCGTCGTCGCCGAAGTCGCGGATCGCGTGGCGGTGATGTACACGGGTCGCATCGTCGAGGAGTCGCCCGTCGGAGAGTTATTCGCGCGCCCGAAGCACCCGTACACAGAGGGGCTCTTGAGATCAGTCCCGAAGCTGACGGCAGACCACGTGGGGAAGGCCGAGCGTCTGCAGACCATCGAAGGCGTCGTGCCGAGTCCGACGGCGCTCCCCGAAGGCTGCCACTTCGCGCCGCGCTGTCAATATCGCATGCCGCGCTGCACCGAAGGCGTGATCCCGCTCTACCCGCTCGAAGGCAATGTTGAGGTGCGCTGCGTCCTCTACGATCTCGCG
>JAVXVR010000238.1:0-3027 GCA_032230165.1 Acidobacteriota bacterium
CATTTTGGTGCGGAGACGCACACCGAAGCCATGCTTCCCCCCGCAGCGGCTTACACCGCCATCGGCGGTCTCTCGATTCACACCTTCTTCGACGGGGTGTCGGTCGCGGCGGCTTTTCTTGTGAGCCCGAAAGTGGGGTTGCTTGTCTTCGTGGCAATACTGCTACACAAGGTGCCGGAGGGCTTCACCGCCGCGTCGATCATGCTGGCTTCGGGTCGCTCTCCGCGACAGGCGCTCGTGGCGACAATGATCATTGGCGCGGCGACGCTCGGCGGCGTGCTGAGCGTGGCGGCGTTGCAGGCGCGTGTGAGCACGGCGGTTATCTACGCGCTCCCCTTCTCGGCGGGCGTGACGCTCTACGTGGCGGCGAGCGATCTGATCCCGGAGGTCAACCACATGGAGAGGAAGAACCCGATGGTGTCGATAGTCGTCTTCGCGGGCGTCGCCCTCTTCTACGTCTTGCACGTCGTGATCGAAGGCTGACGGCGAAGGCGGCATGAATGCGCGGCGCGGCGCGAACTTTTCGCTTCCACGTTTCGCGCGCGACCTGTATTATTCAGCACAACCCGATGCCACGAAAACTCGCACTCAGATTATCACTCTGCCTGTCCTTCCTCTGCCTGTGCGGCTCTCTTGATCAAGCGCGCGCGCAGAGCGCGACCTCGCCGCTGCCGCAGCCGACCGGCTACGTTAACGATTACGCGAACGTCATCGATGCAGCGACGAAGGCTCGTTTGGAGACGATCCTAACGAACCTGAAAAGGGTTGCGAACATCGAGTTCGCCGTCGTCACGGTTCGCACCACGGGCGGTCAGGATATCTTCGACTACTCTCTGGCGGTGGCGCGCGGCTGGGGCATCGGCTCGAAGGAAGGCGAACAGGCGGGGCTGCTGCTGCTCGTGGCGGTTGACGATCACAAGTATTTCACGCAGGTCAGCACGCACCTCGAAGGCGATCTGCCGGACGGACTCGTCGGGCAGATTCAACGCGCGCGGCTCGTGCCGCCCTTCAAGCAGGGCAACTACTCGAAAGGAATCTCCGACACGGTCGAGACCTACGTCGCGACGCTCGCCGAGAAGCGCGGCTTCAGCGTCGAAGGCATCGACCAGAGTCGCGCGTACCGCGAGCGCGCCAGTCAGCCGGGCAGCGCGGTGTCGAGTGGCATTTCGCCGTCGTGTTGCGTCATGCTCGTCGTGCTCTTCGTGATCATGATCATTTTGTCGAAGCGCGGCGGGAGACGTGGTGGCGGCGGGAGCGGCTGCACGAACATGCTCCTGCTCAACGCGCTCTTCAACGCGGCGGGCAGCGGCGGACGACGTTCGAGCGGCTGGGGCGGCGGCAGCTTCGGCGGTGGCGGTGGTGGTGGTGGTGGCTTCGGCGGCTTCGGCGGCGGCGGCGGCTTTGGCGGCGGCGGCTCTGGAGGCGGTTGGTAGGAAACGATGAACGCGGGACGATGAACGATGAAGTCAAAGCAGTTGTCTTAAAGTTCATCGTTCATAGTTTCGACTTCATCATTTCTTGAGCGGAGGTCTGATGGCGAAGAAAGTAGCGCAGGAAGCTTTTAATCATCTCTTGGGTGACTTGCGCGCGACGCACGGCGACAACCTCGCCTCGGTCGTGCTCTATGGCTCGGCGGCGGCGGGCGATCACGCCGGTGAGGATTCCGACTACAATCTGCTCATCGTGCTCAGCCGCATCACGCCGGAAGATTTGCGACTCGCGCAAGCTCCCATGCGTGAGTGGCAACGCCTGGGTCATCCGCTGCCTGTTTACTTCACGGTCGAAGAGTTGCGCGACGCGGCGGACGTCTTTCCCATCGAGTTCCACCAGATGCGCCGCGCGCGCGTCGTGCTCCACGGCGACGATCCGTTCGCGTCGCTCGTCATAGACGACGCGAACCTGCGCCACCAGACCGAGTACGAGTTGCGCAGCAAGTTGATCCAACTGCGCAGGCTCTACATCCCGGCGTCGGTCTCGACCGATAAACTTTGTGATCTGATGGCGGACAGCCTGACGAGCTTCGCCACACTCTTTGCGCCCGTGCTGATGCTCCATGGTGAGCGCGAGCCGCCCGTGATGAAGCGCGAGATCATGAGCGCGACCGTACGTCGCCTCGGTCTGGATGCCTCGCCGTTCGAGCGCGTCTTCGCGTTGCGCGAGTCGGGCGAGAAGCCCGCGTCCGAGCGCGAGGCGCACGAGCTGTTTGCCTCGTACCTCGCGGAGATAGAGAAAGTAATCGAGGCGGTTGACGAGATGAAGGTGGGCGGTGCGCGGTAGGGCGCGCGAGTTGCAAGTCGAACCCCGACCGCGTTTTTTTCGTAAGCTAATAAGGAGAAAATGACAGATGAATAAAAGAAGAATCGCGCTGCTCGCGCTGGCTGTGTTCGCAACCGTGACAGCCAGCGGGTGCGGCTATAATACGCTGCAAACGAAACAGCAGAACGTCAAAGCGAAGTGGGCGAACGTCGAGAGCCAACTGCAACGACGCGCCGATCTGATCCCGAACTTGTTTGAAGCCGCGAAGGCGGCGGGCGTGCAGGAGCAGGAAGTCTTCGGTCAGATCGCGCAGGCGCGCTCGCAGCTCTTGAACGCCACGAAGGAAGCGCCGCAGGGCGAGAACGGCGACAAGTCGCCCGAACAGAAACAGAAGATCATCGAGGCGAACAACAGCTTCGGCGGCACAATCGGGCGACTGCTCTCCCTCGTCGAAAACTACCCGCAGTTGCGCTCCGCCGAGAGCTTCCAGAAGTTCCAGGACTCGCTCGAAGGTACGGAGAACCGCATCAGCGTCGCGCGCAACGACTACAACACGGCGGTGCAGGACTACAACACGACGCGCGGCAACTTCCCAACCGTCATCGCGGCGAAGCTCTACGGCTTCAAGGAAGAGCCCTACTTCAAAGCCGAAGAGGGCTCGCGCCAAGCGCCGACGATCAACGCCGACACGCTGCGCCGCAATCAGGGCAACACGAACAAGTGATGACGCGCACGCCGCCGACAAGATAGCTCCGACGGAGCTGTCCATGT
>JAVXVR010000469.1:0-3909 GCA_032230165.1 Acidobacteriota bacterium
CGCGAGCCTCGCGCTCGTCGCCGCGAGCGTCGTGCTCTTGATGACGCCCGCGGCATATCACCGCATCGTCGAGCGCGGCGAGGAGACGGAACACTTTCACCGCTTTTCGAGCCGCGTCCTGCTCGCCGCCATGATCCCGCTCGCGCTCGGCGTGACGGGTAGCTTCTACGTCGTGCTCCACAAAGGCACAAATTCTCCGGTCGTCTCCGGCGCGGCGGCGACGCTCCTGCTCATACTCTTCTTCGGACTCTGGTTTGGCTACACAACTTACATCCGCGCCACAGGCGATCATCGCAGCCGCGCGGCAAGGTCTTCGATGAACGCTCAAACGGAAGGCTGAAACGTGAAACTCAGACACACTTCGATCATCGCGCTCCTCATCTTCTCAATTGCCACGCTCATCCCCATCGGCACGCGCACGAGCGCGAGTGTGACGATGAGCGCGCCCGCGACGCGCGAGCAGCGCATCAGCGATGCGGCGGAGGCAATGCGCCCGCAACTCATCACGTGTCGGCGCGACTTCCACGTGCACCCGGAGCTGTCGAACCGCGAGGAACGAACAGGGCGCGTCATCGCCGAACGTCTGAAGGCTCTCGGTCTCGACGACGTGCGCGTGAACGTCGCGCACCACGGCGTCGTCGCGTTGCTCAAGGGCGCAAAGCCCGGTCCCGTCGTCGCCGTGCGCGCCGACATTGACGCTCTGCCGATCAACGAGACGATGGACGTGCCCTATAAGTCACAGACGCCCAATGTTAAGCACGCCTGCGGTCACGATGTGCACGCGACCGTGGAACTGGGCGTGGCGGAAGTCTTGAGCAAGATGCGCGAAGAGATGAACGGGTCTGTGAAGTTCATCTTCCAGCCCGCCGAAGAAGGCGTGCCCGTGGGCGAAGAGGGCGGCGCGAAGATGATGATCAAAGAGGGCGCGCTTGAGAACCCGCGCCCCGTCGCCATCTTCGGTCTGCACACAGAGCCGAACATGCAGGTCGGGCAGATCGGTTTCCATTCGGGTCCCGCGATGGCTTCGTCCGATACTTTCTCGATCACCGTCCACGGCAAGGGAGCGCACGGCGCGCAGCCGCAGTTGGGCGTGGACGCGGTCGTCGTCGCCTCGCAGTGCGTGCTCGCGCTGCAAAACATACGCAGTCGCCGGATCGATCCGCTTGAGCCGCTCGTCATCACGGTCGGGACGATCCAGGGTGGCAGGCGCTTCAACGTCATCGCCGACGAGGTGAAGATGACGGGCACGATGCGCACTTTGAACGGCGAGGTGCGCGAGCGCGCCATCGCGCTCATGCGCGAGACATTGCAGAACGTGACCGCTGCTTACGGCGCGACCTACGATCTCAACTTCACAGACAGCAACCCGGTCACGTATAACGAGCCCGCGCTTGTCGCCGAGACGCTCCCGACCATCCGCCGCGTCGTCGGCGAACAGAACACGTTCGCGCTTAAACCCTTCATGCCTTCGGAAGACTTCTCCTATTATCAGAAAGTCGTCCCCGGCTTCTATTACTACCTGGGCGTAGGCAACCGCGCGAAGGGCATCACCGCCGGTTGGCACACCGCCGAGTTCGACGTGGACGAGGAGAGCCTCGTCGTCGGCGTCAAAGTCATGTCGAACGTCCTGCTCGACTACCTCGATCATCACAAGGGCGACAAGTGAAGTGGCGTCCGTCGAAATAATGTATTGACGTGGCGGCGGTCGCAGTTCTAACCTCTGCGCCACACGATCTCAACTTCGCAGGAAGGCTGTCCGGCGCGGTAGCCGGCTCGCTTGACGGTCAAGGAGGAAAACGTTATGGGCTTGATTCTGATCATCGTCCTGATCCTGTTGCTCATCGGTGCTGTCCCGTCGTGGCCCCACAGCCGCAGCTGGGGCTATTATCCGAGCGGCACGTTGGGTCTCATTCTTCTCATCGTGATCGTCTTGCTCTTGCTCGGTCGCATCTGAAAAATTGTCCGAGCCCAAGCGTCGCAAGCATCCCGCGTGCGGGAGCGCGTCGGCTTGTGCCCGCTCCCGCGTTGAGAAAATCCCGCACAGCCCAACGAGTCGCCGCCTGCGCGGTCTTCGCCTTCCTGCTGGCGAACGTCGCCTCCTCCGCCGCACAGACGCCCCTGCGCTGGGGCGCTGATCCGAGCGGCGGCGCGCCCTACGTCTATGCCGATCCGGCGCATCCAGACCAGTACATCGGCTACGAGAAGGAGATGGTCGAAGCCCTCGCCGCCGCGATGGGACGACGACCTGAGTTCGTCCCGACCGACTGGGAGACCATCGTCTCGGCTTTGCAGCGCGGCGCGTTCGACGTGGTGGTCAACGGGCTTGAGCCGACCGAAGATCGCGCGCGCCAAATCCTCTTCAGCAAGCCTTACTACATTTTCAAACTGCAACTCACCGTCCGCCGCAGCGACGAGCGCATCCATTCGCTCGAAGATTGTCGCAAGCGCATGGTCGGCACGCTCTCGAACACCGCTGCGTCGCGTTTGATGGAGAAGCAGGGGATTCCTTTTCGCGGCTACGCAGACCCTGTGGGCGCGTACCGCGATCTCGAACTCGGTCGCATAGATGCCGTGCTGATGGACGTGCCGATGGAGCAGTTCTACGCGCGCAACAACGTGCGACTGAAACGGGCGGGCGAGCCTTTCTACAAAGGCGTCTATGTCGTCGGACTTCGCAAAGGCGACGAGCAGTTGAAGGCGCAGGTTGACGCGGGGATAGACAAGATCGCGAGCGACGGCACGCTCGAAAAAATCCTGCGCAAGTGGAGTCTCTGGAACGACGCGCAGTTAGAACTTCGCGCCGCGCCGAAAGAGGGCGAGGCGCAGGGCGAGGGCGTCAAGTATGAGATGACCTCCGCCACTTTCAACTGGCGCGAGGCGATCTTCAGACTGACGCGCGCGGCTGGCGTGACCATCGCCATCGCCTTCGGCTCGATGTTCATCGCGCTCGGGCTGGGTTTGCTGCTCGCGCTCGGTCAGTGGAAGGGCGCGCGCTGGCTGCGGTTCATCTGCACCGTGTACGTCGAGTTCTTTCGCGGCACGCCGGTGCTCGTCCAGCTTCTGTTTCTTTATTTCGGTCTGCCCGTCGTTGGCATCTCGATGCCGGGCTGGCTGACCGCGCTCGTCGGGCTCGGTCTTAACTACGCGGCTTACGAGTCGCAGGTCTATCGCGCCTCGCTCGAAGCCGTGCCGCGTGGTCAGTGGGAGGCGGCATACTCGCTCGGCATGACGCCGGTGCTCGCCTTCCGCCGCATCATCTTCCCGCAGGCGTTTCGCATCGCGCTACCGCCGATGACGAACGACTTCGTCTCGCTCTTCAAAGACACCTCGGTCGCCTTCGCGATCTCCGTCTGGGAGCTGGCGACAGCCTACCGCGAGCTGGCGAATGCATCGGGCGAGTTCCTGCTGCTCGGCGCAATCGTCTCCGCGTTTTATCTCGCGATGAGTCTGCCGCTCGCGCACCTCGCGCGACGCCTCGAAGCGAGGATGAACCGGCGTCGCGCCGTGCTCGCGGTCGAATCGGAGGTGGCGGGATGATCCGCGTCGAAAATTTAGTGAAAGAGTTCGGCGGGGCGAGAATCCTGCGCGGCATCAGCTTTGAAGTGCCGGAGCAGCAGGTGCTCGGCGTGATCGGCGCGTCGGGCAGCGGCAAGAGCACCGTGCTTCGATGTCTCAACGGTCTCGAAAAAATCGACGGCGGCGTGATCGAGTGAGACGGCGTCAGGCTCGAAGCTACTTTGAGCGCGGCAGAGTACCAGCGCCGCGTGCGCCAACTGCGTCGCAAGGTCGGCACGGTCTTCCAGCACCTCTATCTCTTCCCGCACTTGAACGCGCTCGGCAACGTCGCCGAAGCGCCCGTGCAAGTTCTGCGCGTCCCGCGCAGAGAGGCTCTGGCGAAAGCTTACGAGC
>JAVXVR010000472.1:0-5211 GCA_032230165.1 Acidobacteriota bacterium
GCTCGTAAGCGACCTTGATCACGTCCACGACGCGCACGCCTGTGCGCGGGTTGACGAGCAGATCGAGCGAGACGGCGTCGCCGTCTTCGAGCGTCTGCGTTTCGGCGGCGCGCGCCAGCGTCGGCACGTTTGTCGCAGACGATGATGCGCCCGCGCGCCGCGCACGCAAGGCGCGCTCGAACTCCGCGCCGAGCGGCTGCGCCGTGACGCGAAACTTTCTCTCGCCGCTGACCGGCTCGACGACGAGGTCGTAGCCGAAGACCGGGTTGCCCTCGCGGTTGAGAACGACGCGGTGGATCGTGTTGTGCTCGCCGAGCAGAGCCTGCGGCAAGAGCGCCGCCTGCACCGCCGCGAAGTTTTGCGAGTCGTCCGCGCCCTGCGCCGCTTCGAGTTTCGTCTCCAGACGGAAGCCGACGAACCCTGAGCCCGCGAGTGGCACGACCAACTGCTGCCGCACGATGGGCTGCTGCCCCGCCGCCGTGTGGGCGAGCGACAGGCAGAGGGCGAATGCGCGCAGGCTATTTCTCATTCGCGTAGTTTCCCTTGATGACGCGCAGCCTCACGTCCTCAGCCGGACGAAAGCCGACGAGCGTGCTCGCCGCCGGAGCAACGCCATTGCCGCCCTCGCGCACGCGCTCCGCTTCGCCGCGCGCTATGCGCTCGGATGGCAAAGCCTCTGTGCGCGGGACGTAGATCGTGCGCGTGACGACACGCTGGCGCACGACGGGAACTTCGACGCGTAACACCTGCGGCGCGGGCGCATCGAGGCGCACGGCGGGCGACGTGATGGCGAGCGGCGCGGGCGCGGGTCTGAGCAGCGCGTAGGCGGAGAGGCACATGATCAGCAGCACGGCTGCGATGGCGGCGGGCGCGGGCACGCGCCAACTCATCGTGAGCGCGCCGCCGAGCCGCGATGCGAAGAAGGGGAGTCGCGCCGGCGCGGAAGAGAAGCGCGCTGTCGAAGATGAGAGACGTGCTGGCGAGGATGCGAGCCGTTCCGGCGAAGCTGAGAAGTGTTCCGGCGAAGGCGCGGCGTGCCTCTGCGACGAAGGCAAAGACTGCGACGACTGAGATGAGTCGTGTTCGATCTCTGCTGCGTGGAGTCGCGCGGCGAGGCGCGCGTGGTAAGCAGTCCAGAAATCTTCCGTCGGTCGCGCGGCATCGTTCGCGCGCTCGTAGGCGCGCAAAGTCTCTGTGAGCGCGCGTCGCTCGGCGCGGCAGCCGGGGCAAGCCTCGATCTCCGCGCGGAGGGCGTCGTCGCCCGCCTCGTCGAAGACGAGATCAATGAGTCGCTCTTTTGTCCGACGACAGTCGTGCATCTTCAGTTCACCTCGCATCTAGCGCTAGTGCTTAACAACTCTCTCGCGCGGCAAAGGACGCGAGACCCGTCGCCTCGTCCGCCGCGTCGTTCGTCTCCGTGCTTGTCTCTTTACTTTCGGCGCACAGCCGCGCGCGCAATTTAGCGACGGCGCGCGCGAGCGACTTCTTGATCGCGCCGGTCGAGCACGAAAGCTCGCGCGCGATCTCTTCGTAGGTGAGCCCCTCGTCGTGCTTGAGCAGGAAGACGAGTCGCTGCCGGGGCGACAACTCGTCGAGCGCGCCGCGCACGCGCTCCATGAGCAGACGGTCGTGGAGCGCGGACTCGGCGTCGAAGGCACTCACGCGCGTCTCGTCTTGCGCCGCCTCGCCCGTCTCGTCGCCTGTGTCGCGGCTTGGCTCTGCGGCGCGTGGACGTGCGGCGCGTCGGTCGTTGAGGAAGGCATTGATGGCGATGCGGCGCAGCCATGTGTAGAAGGACGACTCGGCGCGAAAACTGTCGAGCGAGCGGAAGGCGCGCAGCCAGACTTCCTGCGACAAGTCTTCGGCGTCCGCCGCGTCGCGGCAGTAGTGGAGCGCGAGCGAGTGGACGCGCCGCCCGTAGAGAGCGGCGAGCGCCGAGAACGCCTCGCTATCGCCCGCGCGGGCGCGCGCGATCAACTCCGTCTCGCTCTTCAAGATTTCTTCTCGCATCGCGCGTGTCTGATCCAATAGACACGGGTGGGGGACGTTTAGTTGGCGCGCACGCAAAATAAAGTGGCACGCATGCAAAATAGAGTGGCGGCAGTAGCCCGTTTGTCGTCAGGGTTGCGGGCGGCGCGCGGCGGAGGTTAAGCTGCTAGCCGCTTCCCCGATGCCGCGCCGCCGCCGCCGCGGTCAAACCACAACCCGGCAATTTAGTGAGAGTCAACGACATGAAAAAGAGTTATTCGCACGCGCGGCGTGCGGCGACAATGTTCGCCGCCGCGTGCGCCCTCGTCGTCGCCGCGTCGGCGCAGTCGGCGCAGGACGACTGGACGCAGAAGCCGTACAACCAGTGGACGATGAAGGAGGTCGAGCAAATCCTCTCCGACTCGCCGTGGGCGCAGACGCGCGGCAAGGGCATCGATCCGGGCGTCTCCGTTTCAGACTTCCCGCTCGGAATGTCGGTTGACTCCGAGGACATCACGCTCAGGCTGCGCTCGGCTCTGCCTGTGCGGCAAGCCTTCGCGCGGCTGCGCCAACTCAAGGCGAAGTACGACGCGCAGAGCGACAAGGCGAAGGCTTCCATCGACGAGAAGACGAAAGTGCTTCTGGAGTGCCCCGCCTGCGCCGACAACTACGTCGTGACCTTAAGCCCCGCGCCGGGGCGCGACAAGGGTGTGCCCTCCGCCCTGCGCCAGATGTCTCTAGCGGAACTCAAGCTCAACGTCACACTGACGGACGAGCGCGGCACGAAGCGCGAGCTGGTTCACTTCGTGCCGCAGAAGTCGCAGGGCGACGAGGCGACCTTCTTCTTCGAGCGCTACGACGAGAAGGGCGCGCCGCTCTTCACGCCTTCGAGCAAGAAGGTCGTCATCCAATTCGCCCCGAAAATTTTCGGCGGGCGCGGGACGACCATCACGAAGTTCGAGTTCGACGTGACGAAGATGCTCGTCGCAGGTCAGGTCGCTTTCTGAGCGCATCCGTGCGCGCGCGCTGAAGTGTTGGGAGGTAGAAGATGCGCGGTCACGCATTGATCAGAGGTTGCGTCGTGCTGTCGCTCATCGTGCTGCTCGCGGCGGGGCTCACGCGCGCGCAGCCGAAGGCGACGAACGCCGCGCCGCAAGCGCGCGTGTCGCGCGCGGACGTGTGGTTTGCGGTTGAGGGTAAAAGCGGACAATGCGTCGCGTCGCTTCGCCCCGAAGACGTGCGCGTGTTGGAAGACGGGGTGGCGCAGCAGATCACATCTTTCGTCGCGCGGCGCGACGCCCCGCGCTCAATCGCCATCGCCATAGACACCAGCGCCTCGCAATCCTACCTGTTGCCTGCGGTAAAGCGTGTGGCGCAGGCGCTCGTCGCCTTGCTGCCTCGACCACAGACTGATCGCGTGGCGGTAGTCTCTTTCTCGTCCGAAACGGTGCTCGAACAGGATTTCACGAACGACGCCGCAACGGCGCAGAAGTCAATCGTCAAACTCGCTTCGGTCGATCCGAACGTCGCTGCTGCGGCGAGCATTCTGATCGGTAAGCCGTCGCCTCTCGGCGCGACCTCGATGTACGACGCGCTGTGGGTCATCGGCAACGAGGTCTTCGCCTCCGCCCCGGCTGACTCGCGGCGCGTGCTCATCCTGCTGACCGACGGGCAGGACACGTCGAGCGCGACGAAGAAGCGCGACTCCGCGCGCAGGCTGTTGGAGTCGAACGTCGTCGTGTACGCCATCGGCGTGGGCGACGAAGAGAACTTCGCGGGGGTGGACAGAGACGCGCTCAAAGACCTCGCCGAGCGCACGGGCGGTCGCGCCTACTTCCCGCAGAAAGACCCTGAGGTGCGCGAGGTCTTCACAGAGATCGGGCAATCGCTCGGTTGCCAGAACTTCCTCACTTACACTCCGGCGAATCCCGACGCGGCGAAGACTTTCCGCAAGCTGAAGATCGAGATCGTCAATCCTGAACTGCGCAAGCAGGGTCTGCGCGTCAGCCACCAGGAGGCTTTCGTCCCCGCCCACACGCCCGCCACGCCGCGCGGTAAGTGAGCTGGCAGGCAACGACGCATCGCTCTCGTCTTCTAAGGGCGTCGCTTGCGCCCCTGTCTTCAACGTCCCGCCGCGAGCAAAGCTTGAAACGCGCGCGAGTTTGCGTCTATGCTGCGCGCGAGACTTATTCCCTAAACGCGGCTGAGGCGGTGAACACGGATGGCGCAGAAGCATGATGTGTTGGCGGTCATACTCGGCGGCGGCGCGGGCACGCGGCTCTTTCCGCTGACGCAGCCGCGCTCGAAGCCCGCCGTCCCGCTCGCGGGCAAGTACCGCCTCGTCGATATCCCGATCTCGAACTGCATCAACTCGGACATCATCAAAATCTTCGTCCTCACGCAGTACAACTCGGCGTCCTTGAACCGCCACGTCGGGCGCACCTACCGCTTCTCGCGCTTCTCGGACGGCTTCGCCGAAATCCTCGCCGCCGAGCAGACGCCCGACAGCCCGCAGTGGTTTCAGGGGACGGCGGACGCCGTCCGACAGGTCTTGCCGCACATACGCGACTGGCGCATCGACACGCTCCTCATCCTCTCCGGCGATCACCTCTACCGGATGGACTACCGAAAATTTCTCGCGCGCCACTACGAGTCGAACGCCGACGTGACCGTCTCGGTCATCCCGTTCCAGCGCGAGGCGGCGGAAGAGTTCGGACTCTTGAAGGCGGACGCGACGGGACGCATCACGGAGTTTCGCGAGAAGCCGAAGGGCGAGGCGCTCGAAGAGATGCGCGTGGACACGACCGCCTTCGGCTTGAGCGCGGAAGAAGCCGCGCGCCGCCCGTTCCTCGCCTCGATGGGCATCTACGTCTTCAACTACGCGCGCGCCGAAGAGCTGCTCAGTCAGAATTCGACGTGGGTTGATTTCGGGCGCGAAGTGATCCCGGCGGCGATTGAGAACTACAACGTGCAGGCGTTTCTCTTCGACGACTACTGGGAGGACATCGGGACGATCTCCGCCTTCCACGCGGCGAACCTCGATCTGACCACGCCCGTGCCGCGCTTCAACCTCTTCGACGCCGAAGCCCCGATCTACTCGCGCGCACGCTACTTGCCGCCGTCGAAGATTCACAGCTCCGAGATCGTTGACTCGATCATCAGCGAGGGCTGCATCATCAACCGTGCGCGCATACAGCGCTCCGTCATCGGCTTGCGCGCGCGCATCGAGCCCGGAAGCTTCGT
>JAVXVR010000266.1:0-4366 GCA_032230165.1 Acidobacteriota bacterium
GAAGGAACCTACAAGATAGGATGCCCTATCAAGTGCCCTAGTTGCAAGCCCAGGGAGACAATGACGCCGAATCACCCGCAGGCACGCCAACGGCGCATCGTGCTAGACGTGTACCGTGCCCTTGCACATTCGGGAGACAGAGGTCGGCTCCGATCAGTTAAAGGCTTTCGTGCCGGGAGCGACATCGACGACGCGCGCCACCGGGTCAGGAGAGATCAATATCGTCCATCTAATTCAGTGTCCTCGACTCGCAGTTGCCGGAAAGCTCCGTTACACTTTTCCTTTACATACACATATTTTCGTCATAATCTGCGCTCCATAGAGCCCCGTCATTCGTTTTTGCAGCCGCGCCACTATTCTTCCCCCTGATTTACGTTTCTCAGTTTAGGAGAACCCACATGGCTTCGATACTGATTGTGGATGACGATGAAGTGATCCGCACGACGCTCTTAGATCTATTTTCGGAGCGATACCTGTGTCACACAGCCGGGACGGCAGAGGGGGCGCTCAAGCTGTTCGAGGCGCAGAATTATGACGTCATCATCACCGATATTTCCATGCCGGGGATGAGCGGCGAAGACCTCCTGGGTTTCGCCAAAAAGTACCAACCTCGAACCCGCGTGATCTTCATCTCCGGATTGGATGACAGGCAAAACGCGGAACGGCTGCTCGTCAAAGGCGCGGTCGGTTACCTGTCGAAGCCTTTTCGTCTCGAAGAGATTGAAGAGAAAGTTACGCGGGCGATTGAATCCCACTAGAGGGAAGTGGTCTTCCCATCGCTTTTTTCCTGCCCTGCAAAACTTCACACAGAAATAGTCCTCAGTTCATGGGGAGCCGTGCGGTCTCCACCACCGGCATGGCGGACGTGGCGCTCCATACGCTCCGGCGCACGTCTGCGACGAGACTGAAGAGTGCGGACGTTGCCCTATGTCGCCCGCCGAAGAGCGCGTGACATTCTCGTAACTGAAACAAGACGACAACGTTAGACCTGCCAAAGTACCCCTCCGCAATTACATAACTATTACAAACGGGCGCGTCGCTGATTGCTACTATATGAGTCGCGGTGTGCGTCTAATCTAGTGGTTGAAAAAAGTTCTAGCTCCAGAGGGTTTATGGAAAAAGCATCAGCGTTTAGCGGCAAGCCAGTGGGCGAGATCAACTGGCCCACGACGATCACGATGATCGTCTTTCACCTCGGCGCAATCGTCGCGCTCTTCATGTTCAGTTGGCAGGCTCTGGCGGTCACGGCTCTGCTCTGGTGGCTCTCCGCCAGTCTGGGCGTCGGCGTGGGCTTTCACCGCCTCTTAACACACAGGGGATTTAAGACACCGAAACTGGTCGAGTATTTCCTGACCCTCTGCGGCACGCTCAGCCTCGAAGGCGGGCAGATCGACTGGGTGGTGACGCACCGCATCCATCACGCGCACACGGACGCCGAAGGCGATCCGCACACGCCGCGCGACGGCGGCTGGTGGGCGCACATGGGCTGGATTTTGACGGGCACGGCGCAGCAGCACGGTCCGCAGGTGATGGCGCGCTACGCGCCCGACCTGCTGAAGGATCGCTTTCACGTCCTGCTCAATCGAGTTTACTGGATACCCTTGATCGCCCTCGGCGTCGTGCTGCTCGCGTTTGGCGGCTGGTCGGTCTTCATGTGGGGCATCTTCCTGCGCGTCACGCTCAACCTGCACGCGACGTGGCTCGTCAACTCGGCGACGCACCTCTGGGGCAAGCGCCGCTTCGTCACGACTGACGACTCGACCAATAGCTGGTGGGTCGCGCTCTTCACCTTCGGCGAGGGCTGGCACAACAATCATCACGCGCACCCGCGTGCGGCGCGCCACGGTCTCGCGTGGTATGAGATCGACATGAACTGGTGGAGCATCCGTACGCTCGAAGTGCTCGGACTGGCGAAAGACATCAAGCTCATCGGGAGAGCCGCGCTGGCGGCGGCACAGCGTGAGCCGCAGTCGCTGCGTCGCGCGGCGTAGCGTAAGGCAAAAGTAAAAAGGTAAAAGGCAAAAGAGTGGGCGGAAGACGATTTTAATTAAATGTCTTCCGCCCACTGCCTTTTTACTTTCGCCCTTTGCCTTCCTACAATGTCGGTATGCGTATCGGCAGTCGTCGCAAATCGGTCGTCTTCTTCCTCACGCTCGGCATCTGTCTGGTCGCGCTGGCGCTCGCGCTCAACGTCGGGTGGATTCTGCTCAACTGGCGCGAAGTCGCGCTGCTCGTGTTGGGTATCATCTTCTTCCTGCTGATCATCACGGGTCTCATCCTCAACACGACTTTCCTCATCCGCGAGATCAGGCGCAACGAGCAGCACGACGCCTTCATCAACGCCGTCACGCACGAGCTGAAGACGCCCATCACCTCGATCCGCCTCTATCTGGAAACTCTGAAGACGCGCGACGTGGACGCGGCGCGTCGCGCAGAGTTTTACGACACCATGCTCGCCGACAGTGACCGTCTCTTGCAGACGGTCGAACAGGTCTTGCGCGCCGGGCGCACGTCGCAGCGGCGTCGTCGCCTTAACGTCGCCGTCATCGATCTCGCTCAGATGGTGCGCGAGTGTCTCGACATCACCCGACGCCAACACAACCTCGGCGCTGACTCGCTCCGCTACACGGAAGCGCTTGACGGCGCGGGCGCGCGCGTCGCCGGAGACGCGGACGAGTTGCGCGCCGCCGTCTCGAACCTGCTCAATAACGCCGTCAAGTATTCCGACAGGGAAGTGCATATTTCCGTCGAAGTGGCGACGCTCGACGCGGGGCACGTCGCCGTGCGGGTCGCGGATCGCGGCATCGGCATCCCGCCCGCGCAGCTCAAGCGCATCTTCAAACGCTTCTACCGCGTGCCGGGCAGCTTCATGTCGCGCTTCAAAGGGACGGGGCTGGGACTCTTCATCGTGCGCTCGACCGTCGAAAAGCATGGTGGTCGCGTCTTCGCCGAAAGCGCGGGCTTGGGTCAGGGCAGCACGTTCACCATTCACCTGCCGAGGGCTTAAACGCGATGAGTGCGGTCTTAGTCGTCGAAGACGAACAACACTTAGCTGACGGCTTGCGCTACAACCTCGAAGCGGAAGGCTACACCGTGCAGACCGTCGGCGACGGCGAAGCCGCGCTCGCGCTCCTGCTCGAACGGCGTGAGCACTTCGACGCCGTGGTGCTGGACGTGATGTTGCCGGGCAAGGACGGCTTCACCGTCGCCGCAGAGCTTCGACAGGCGGGACAGTTCGTTCCGGTGCTCATGCTGACGGCGCGGGCGCACCCGGAGGACGTGCTGCGCGGGTTCGAGTCGGGCGCGGACGATTACTTGCCGAAGCCGTTTGATCTGTCAATCTTGATCGCCCGCCTCAACGGGTTGTTGCGGCGGCGCGACTGGTTTCATCTGGGGCAGGTCAACGCGGCGGCGACGCCAGACAGCGAAGCCGCGCCGGCGGGCGCGACGGCAGAGCCTGAGAACGAGATATTCGTCTTTGACGGAAAGCAGATCGACTTCGGCGCGCTGGAGCTGAGCACCGGCAAGCACACCATGCGCCTCACTCTGATGGAAGCCAAGTTGCTGCGTCATCTGATCAAGCAGGCGGGACGGGTCGTCTCACGCAAGTCGCTGCTCGAGGAGGTCTGGGAGCTACAGGAAGACACGGACACGCGCGCCATAGACAACTTCATCGTCCGCCTCAGAAAATATATCGAGGACGAACCCTCCAACCCCAAACACCTCCTCACCGTCCGCGGCATCGGCTACCGCTTCGTCGCCGACTTAACTAATCACCCGACCTGACTCATACGCTCCGCAGAATATAATTATCCGGGCGGCGTTAAAATTACAGAAGCGACTGATCTGCTCCATCTCTGCTCCATCCCTGCACCAAATGAGTATCAGACTTTGAAGATGTTATGCGGCTAGTGATGTAACTGCCAAGTAATCGACGGCTTCTATGTTATCCAGCCGATGGCATATCGCTTGCCATCTCTTTATATGGAGGGGAGACTGGAAATGAAATCAATTAACTACAAAAGCAAAATCGGAGGAGCTATCTTAGCTTTCTCTTTAGTGCTGGGAATCGGAATCATGTCGGGCGTGACCGCGCAAGCGCAGGATCGCCGTGACGGACAGTGGCAGCGCCGCGACCGCAATCGCGGCGAGAGTCAGGATCAGAACCGGGATGGGCGGCGCAGCGGGAATCGCAGCCAGGGCAGGGAGCAGAGTCGCGCCCGCCGCGATGATCGAGATGATCGTCATAACGGTTCTGGTAACAACGGTGGCTACGACCGCAACCGTGGTTACGGCAACAATGGCAGTTACGGTGACAACGGCAGCTACGGTAACAACGGTCGGTATGGCAACAACGGCGGCTACA
>JAVXVR010000267.1:0-5120 GCA_032230165.1 Acidobacteriota bacterium
CCGCGCTCGTCAAGAACGCCGACGATGCGGACGTGCGCGCGAGCCTCGGTCGCGTCCTGTTGCTCAGCCAGCCGCCCGACTACGACGCTGCGATCAAAGAACTCCACCGCGCGCTCGAAACCGATCCGCGCCACGAGCCCTCGTTGCAATTCCTCGCCTTCGCCCTCTGGCGCAAAGGCGACGCGGCGGGCGCGCACGACGCGCTCGCTCGACTCGAAGCGATCAATCCAGACAATGAGGCGCTCCCGCGCCTGCGCGAAGAGATCAACGCGCCCGACGTGAAGCCTTCGCCTCAGGAAGATCGCAGCCGCCCGACGGCAAAGGCTGACGGCACGCGAACGCGACGATAACGTTGTCACCGCTCCGTCGTCTGTGCTACAACCGACGCTGTTTGCAACCCTGCATCTCTAAAATGGTGCCGCCCGTCGTTCGCACGCGCAGACTCCGGGCGAAACAAATGTCTGCTGGATCAGGCGTGTTTGTCTCAAGTAAAGAAGGAACACACAAAAGCTCCCCTCAGCCGAGGCTGACGTGGGGGCTTTTCTCCGACGCGCGCGCCATCGTCGTTGCGTTGTTCGTCATCGCCTGCGCCGCGCTTGCCATGTCGCAATCGCGCGCGACGACAAAATCGCAGCCGCGACGCGGCGGGGCTACGACGACGGCGCGCGACTACTCGAAGTTCTCGCATTCAAGCGTGAGCCATGCCACGCGCGACTGCGCCGCGTGCCACTTCATTGCATCTTTCGCGAAGCCGGACATCACGGACTTTCCCGATCATCCTTCGTGCGTCGAGTGCCACCGCCAGCAATTCTTTCGCGGCGCGCGCCCGCTTGTCTGCTCGAATTGTCACACGTCCGTCTCGCCGCGCTCTGATGCGCGATTCAAATTTCCGAAGCCCGGTGAGTCGTCCGAGTTCGCGGACGTGTTCCCGCACGCGAATCACGTCAAGTCAACGTCGCTCATCCAGTTCAAAAAAGTGGTGGGCGAGAAGTCGAACATCCAGGCGACCTGTCTCTACTGTCACAAGGTCAACACGACGAAATTCACGCCGCCGCAGGGCTCGAGCGCGGGCGCATTCACGCCGCCGCCGGGGACGTTCATGACCACGCCGACGAGCCACACGACCTGCTTCCAATGTCACTGGCAGAAGGGTGTCGCCGATCGAGAGCAAGAGCCTTACGCGAAACAATGTGCGAGCTGTCATCGCAACGTCGCCGCAAGTGCCTTAGCCGTCAACACCGCCGCCGCGAGTCGCAGCGCGCCGCCGTCAGCAAACACAAGCGCCACGCTTAGGATCGTTCCGGCGGGCTTAGCTTTACCGCCTAGCGCGGGAGCTTTCCCGACGCGAGCCGTGCCGAAGTTCGTCCACGAGCTTGAGGCGCACAAGCAGAAGGTGAACGACGAGGGCAAGGAGGTGGCGATCACTTGCCTGCAATGCCACGCGGCGGCGCGCAAGGCTGCGACGCTTGAGGCGCTGAGGCTGAAAGAGAATCGCGCGGGGCTGCCTTCGTGCTCCTCCTCTGCGTGTCACACGGCTGTGGCGGGCACGGCGCAATTGCGCCTCTCCATCTATCGCGAGCTGCGTGAGCGGGGCAAGGACGCGAAGTTCGACTGCGCACTCTGTCATACGCCGCCGCAGAGCCTCAGCACGGACGTGCCGTGCAGTCACTACGTCTCGGTCTTCGCGAGCGCAGTGAAAGAGAAGAAGGGCACGAAGGGCATCGAGGGGCTCACCCCCCCGCGCTGCGCCGAAGAGATAAAGAAGGTGGCGCAGTGAAGGGCGCATCAAGGAATCTAGTCGCGACCGGCTCGCGCGCGCCCGCATTGCGCGAGCGACTCTGGCTTGCTCTCTACCTCTGTCTCGTCGCCGCGTTCACGTTTGTCTCGATCTCCGGCTCGCGGGGCGTCGCCTCGCCCGCCGCCCCGCACGAAAGTTTCGCACAGGGCGACACTGACTTCTCGAAGTTCTCGCACGCCAGCCCGCGCCATGCCTCGCTCGCCTGTGCGTCTTGCCACCAGCGCACGGCTGATAACTCTGTAGAGCCGCGCCTGCCCGGTCACAAAGCGTGCACCGAGTGCCACCTCGCGCAGTTCGTCACGCCGAATATCCCTCTGTGCGCCATCTGCCACACGACGCTCGAAGGCGAGAACCCGCCCGTCAAAGCGTTCCCCAAAATCGGCAGCTTCAACATGAGATTCGACCACGCGCAGCACAACACGGGAGACGCGCGACCCGCGCAAGGCTGCGTCGCGTGTCATCAACCCGCGTCGCGCCGCACGGCGTCGCTCTCGATCCCGGCAGGGCTCGCCGCGCACCGCAACTGTTATGCGTGCCACACGCCGCAGGCGCAAGCCTCCGGGCGCGACATCGCTTCTTGCGGCGTCTGCCACGCGCTCAGCCCGCGCTTCTTCCGCACGCCGTCGAGCGCGCGGGCTTTTGGACTCGGCTTCAGCCACACCACACACGGCGCGCGCCAGCGTCTCGGCTGCACAGACTGTCACCAGACGCGCGCGGGACTCGCGCAGTCGCAACAGGTCACCTCGACGCGACCGGCGGAGCATTTTCCGCCAGCGCGCGCACAAAGCTGCGCGAGTTGTCACAACAACCGGCGCGCTTTCGGCGACGCGGACTTCAATGATTGCCGACGCTGCCACAAGGGGCAGACGTTCCGCGCGGGCGTCTGAAGTCGAGCCACAGTCTGCGCGTTTCGATAGAAGTCTCCGCGAGAAAATTGACAAGGCTTCACGGCGGGTCTTAGAATCCTGCGCGGCGGATGATTTTCTTTATTCAGCAGACGCGCTCTCGTCAATTTCCTTCTCCCCAAGCGCAGCTCAGACGTAGTTTGCTCACCTTCAGACAGGGAAGAACCGATATGAAAACTCTACTCGTGTGCGCCGCGGCGATCAGTTTCGTCTCCGTCTCATTCTTCGCGACCCCGCGCACGTCGCTCGCCTCTGGCGCGCTCGTCTTCGACGGCAAGGCGCAGCCCAAAGATGTCGTGCTCAACAAGAGTCCGAAGACGACCGACCCGAAGGGCAAGCCCTCCGTGCCGTTCAGCCACGAGAACCACGCGACCAAAAACTACAGCGCCGATCTCAAATCGGTGATGGGCTGCGCCGAGTGTCATCACACGGATCAGCCGAAGGCGTCGCTCAAGGGCGGGCTCAAAACAACCGAGCGCGACGAAGTGTTGACCGCCGCGCTCCTTGAGAAGCCTGACGCAAAGCCCGTCAAGTCGTGCGCCTCCTGCCACGCGCAGGAAGGCGTGAAGCCCGCGAGCCTCGCGGCGAACCCGGAGTTCACGCCGCCCGACGAATCGGATGCGATCACGCTGACGAACGAAGAGGCTTACCACCGCAACTGCATCACGTGCCACGAGGCAGTGAAGAAGACGAAAGCCGCCACGACCGCCCCGACGACCTGCGCGCAGTGTCACAAAGGCTCGTGAGCCGCAACAGCTTCAAGCGGCGACTCGGAGCCGAAACGTCACAGCAAGACGAGTTGAAGATGCGTTCCTACACCATACTCACCGCTGCGCTCTTCGCAATCAGCCTCGGTGCAGCCTGCGGCACGTCGCAGCAGTCGGCATCGAACGCAGTTAATTCGTCGTCGTCGAGTCAGACGCAGAACCGCACGCAGACGATCACCGTCCCGCCCGTGGCTTCGGCGCACGGAGGCGAGACGGCGAAGCCCGCGCAGCCCATGAGCGCGCCCTCCGCTGACAAGCCGAGCATTGCGACGCCGGAACTCGACGCCAAGATCGAGAAGGCTGAAGCGAAAGCGAAAGCCGCGAACGCCAGGGACGCCGACAAAAAGGCTGCCGCTGCCGCGCTCGTCGAGCGCGCCAATGTTTACTACAGCGCGCAGCAGCCGATGCTATACAAATTTGCGCTCGGCGACTTTCGCCACGCGCTGCGCTACGATCCCGACAACAAAGAGGCGCGCGACAAGCTGGATCAGATCGTCTCGATCTATCAGTCCATGGGTCGCCCCGTCCCGACCAACGGGCTGGATCAGCAGTAGGCGGAAAAGTCATTCAACAAGAAAGCCGCCCGCGCGTCACGTCACGCGCGGGCGGCTTTCCGTTTCGGGCGGAAGCGTCAGTTCGCGTTAGCGCGCGACGCTATTCAGTCGATCTTGATGCCGATTGATTTGAGAAACTCTGTGGGTCGCTCGCCGCCGATGAGTGCGAAGACGAGATCGTTTTTGATCGTGGCGATCTCCTCCTTCGTGCGCGAGTTCATCAACACGATCTCGCCGACGCGAACCTCCTTGACGCTCGCGCCGAAGTAGGGCGTGATGCGTCCGGCGTCTATGCAATCGTAAACCTGTAGTTTGTTGTTGAACTTGAGATCGTTCTTCATGTCGCTGCGTATGACGAGCGCGACCTCGTTCGTCTCCGCGTCGGGGCGGAACGTGATCCGGTCGCCGTCGCGACGCGCGACGAGATCGACTGCCGCCTCGATTGCCGAGTTGCCCGCGCCGACGACGACGATCTTGCGCCGCCGGTAACTCTCCGCATCGGCGAGCTTGTACTGCACCTTCTGCTCTTCGCGCCCGTCGAGTGTGACTTTCAAGTCCTCGCCCGCCACACCCAGCTTCATCGGCGTGCCGCGATTGCCGAGCGCAAGCACGACGCGGCGCGCGCGATAGGCGCGTGGCTCTTTCGCCGCCCCCGCTCCGGTCTCGACGACGAAATAGTCGCCGTCAGCCGCGCGCTTCACAGCCTTGCAGCCTTCCTGCTCGTTGACGCGCACACCTCGCTCCAACATCGTCCGCTTCCACATCTCCAGCAGCGCTTCGCGTTGCAGACCTTCGCCGGGCACAGTGATGCCGCCGCGCGACTCCATCGTCTCCGGCTTGAAATAGACGTACTTGTTGGCGGGGTAGGCGTCGATGGTGGCGAGCACTTTGTCCTGCTCGATGGCGACATAGCGCAAGCCCGCTTGTGCGGCGAGCACTGCGGCGGAGAGACCTGCGGGTCCGATGCCGACGACGGCGAGATCGATCTCTGCGCGCGGCTCTGCGGGCGACTTTTGCAAGTCTTCGAGGATGTGCTTGATCACGTCAGCGCCTTCGTTCGCGGCGTTCTTGATGAGCGGCGTGCCCGACACGTCGC
>JAVXVR010000279.1:0-4285 GCA_032230165.1 Acidobacteriota bacterium
TCTCCCTCACGGGAGGCTCGCGGGTGATGGGTGAAAGGGTCGGGTAAGAGCCGACCAGCGCGCGTGGTGACACGCACGGCTAGGCAAACTCCTCGCGGTGCAAGACCAAATAGGGAGGCGTCAAACAGGGCTGCTCGCCCGAAGACGTGTTTCTTCGGAAACACGGCTACGACCTCCGGGTAGGTCGCTCGACCCGTCTGGCAACAGCCGGGCTAGATGAATGATCGCCGCCCCGCTTCGGCGGGGAACAGAATTCGGCTTACAGACCTGCTCTCATCAGGCACACTTAACTTCTACACAGGGGCGTTTTCCGTTTCCGCTCGCTCGCTCGTCGAGACCACACACGAGGAAGGCAAGAGAGAACGCATGGTTAACCGTAAAGGGGTCTTCATCGGGGCTTACGTCCCGCGCGATCTGAAAGAGACGCTCCAGCGCCGTGCCGCCGCCGAGCACCGCACGCTCTCGCAGGAGATCACGCGCATCCTGACCGAAGCCGTGCACGGTCGCCAACTCCCGCCCGGCATGATCGACCGACGCACGACGGGGAGCCCGCTACGCCGCCGCGACACCGATCCGCCGGAGCGACGTCGCCGCGGCGACCTGCCCGTCGGCAAGGGCGAGCCGTCTGGCGATTCCGGCGGAGAGCCACAGTCGTAATCCGCGACGCACAGTCGGGCGCGTGATCTGACCGGCGCGTCCGGTCGCGACCCGTCAATCGTTCAGACGCACACCGCTTCCGCCTCAAACCCACGGGCAGGTTCAACGTGAATCAGAAAATACTCTATGCCGCAGTGGGACTCGTCGTCGGCGCGCTCGCCGGGTTCTTCTTCGCCACCGCCGCCGACCGCAAGGAACTCCAAACGCTGCAATCTCAGGTCGCACGCTCGGGCGAAAAAGCGGGGGCGCAGAAGGGCGTGGACGACGCGCGCGCGCAGTCGCCACAATCCAGCGCGTCGCCCGCGATGCCCACGCAGCAGGAGATTCGCGACATCATCGCCAAGGCTGACGCGCGCGCCGACGACGCAAACTACCAGCGCGAGGTCGGGCAGGGCGTCTATATGTACTCGCTCGCGCAGGGCGATCCCGCGCTCATGCCTGAAGCCGTCCGCCTGCTCAAACGCGCGCTCCAAGCCGATCCGAAGAACTACCAGACCACGTTGCTCCTCGGTAATGCCCACTTCGCGCTCGGACAAGAAGGCGACGCGAAGAAGTATGAAGAGGCGCGCGGCTACTACCAGAAGGCGCTCGAAACCAAGCCCGACGATCCGAACCTCCACGCGCTGCTCGGCATGACCTACTACTTCGGCTCGCCCTCTGATCCGCAGCGCGCCATCACGGAATATCGCAAGTCGCTCGCCAAAGACCCGCAGCACGAAATGGCTTTGCAGAACATCGCGTCTGTGCTCATCGCGACGGGCGCAACGCGTGAAGCCGAGCAGCACATTTCGGAGTTAGAGAAGATCAATCCGAACAACAACGCTTTAAGCAACCTGCGCGCGCAGTTGGAGCAGGCAAAGAACGCTGGCGGGGGGCGTAAGTGAAATACGTTTTCATCGTCGCTCTCTTCGCCTTCGTCGCCTTCCTCATCTACCGGCGTCTGAGACCCTACATCGCCGCCGCCCGACGCGTCCTCGGCTTCGTCCGCGACGCGCGCCGCATCAGCTCCGACGCGCCCTCAAGCGCATCACGGCGTGGCGCGAGTCGCGCGGGCGGAAGTCTCGTGCGCTGCGCGTCCTGCGACACATGGCTTCCCGCCTCGCGCGCGCTCACGCTGCGCAACTCCGCGACCATCTATTGCTCAAACGTCTGCCTCGAACGCGCCGCCGAGCCGCGTCCCGCGAAAAAGGTTGTAGGAAACTCTTGAGAGATCAACTGACCTCTTCGGGCAAATGGTTTCCCGCTTCGTGGATGGCTCGGTCGGTGTCTGTGAGGACGAGGATGATCAAGCCGACGACGAAGAAGACGATGAGCGAGATCATCGCCTGCCGGTACGAGTTTGTCCGGCTCACCACCTGACCGAAGACGAGCGGACCCATCCACGAAGTGCCGCGCTCGGAAATCTCGTAGAGCCCGAAGAACGAAGACTCACGCCCCGCCGGGATCATGCGCGAGAAGAGCGAGCGCGAGAGCGCCTGCGAGCCGCCGAGCACGACCGCGATGAAGGCTGCGAGCACCCACGCCTGCGTCGTCGTCTGCAAATAGCCGTAAGCGTAAACGACGATCCCCGCCCAGATAGCGAGCGAAACGACGATTGCAGGCTTCGTGCCGAGCAAACGCGCCACGCGCTCGAACAAGAGCGCGCCGAAGATCGCCATGAACTGCACCAACAGAAAAATTCCGATAAGGAACGTCGTGTTGACTTCCAGCCCGCGCGCGACGAACAGCTCCTGCGCGAGGAAGACCGACGCCATGCTGATCACGGTCTGGATGCCGTCGTTATAAAAGAGATAAGCGACGAGATACTTGAGCGTGTGCCTGAGACGGAGCAGCTCGCGGAAGGTGTTTCCGACTTCGGAGAAGCCGACGGTGAGATGGCTCTTGCCGGGCGGGAGCGTGCGCTCAGCCGCGCGGGTCTTGAGTCGCGCGAAGGTCACCAGCGAGAAGCCGCCCCACCAGAGACCCGCCGACAGCAGAGAGAGTCGCACGGCGAGCGCGTCGGAGATGCCGAGGCGCGGCGCGGCAAGGACGAGCGCGAGATTGACGACGAGCAAAAGCGCGCCGCCCAGATAGCCGTAGGCGAAGCCGCGACTCGAAACTTTGTCGCGCTGATCTTCAGTCGTGATATCGGGGAGGAAGGCATTGTAAAAGACGTTCGACGCGCCGAAGCTCAAGTTAGCGACGATGAAGAGAACGCCGCCCGCGACGTAAAGCTCGCCGGAGACGAAGAACATGAGGCACGTCGCGGCGACGCCGAGGTAGCAGAAGAGCGCGAGCATGCGCTTCTTCAAGTTCGTATAGTCAGAGATCGCGCCGAGCACGGGCAGCAAGAAGACCTGTAGGAAGACGGACGCGCCGACGCAGAAGGGGAAGAATGATTTCGCCGTGATGAGATTTGTGCCGCCGAGTGTCAGGATCGCGCCGTTCTCGCCGACAGCCTTTTGCGCGAGCCGCGTCGTGTACTCGCCGAGGAAGACGCCCGCGACCGTCGTCGAGAACGCGGAGTTTGCCCAGTCGTAAACCTTCCAGCCGAAGACCTCGCGCGGATCATTTTTCGGCGCGCGTGCGCGCTCAACGTCCCGCGCCGGATCGGTCTCCGCCCCCTTATGGCTCATGCGTGTGCCGCTTCCCGCGCGGTCAGGATTTGAAAGATCGTGGGTGTGATGTCGGCGAGATCGCGGACGCGGCTTCGCACCGCCTCGCGCCCCGCGCCCCACGCGAGTGTGGGCACGGGGTTGCGCGTGTGGTTGCGCAGGGAGAGGTCTTCGATGTTGCCGTGGTCGCTCGTGAGGATGACGGTCGTCGTGTCGAGACGAACGCGCGCGAGTGTTTCGCGGACGAAGCGCGCGAGATTCGAGAGGACGGCGAGCGCGGCGGTTTCGTCCTGCGCGTGCCCGACGCGGTCGGTGATGAAATACTCGTAGAGCGTGAAGCGGTTTTCCGCGACGATGTGCGACAGAACTTCTGCCGCTTGTGCGGGCGTGCGCGGCGAAACGTCGAAGCCGGACGCGATCAAAAGCCCGTTCGTGAAATCCTGAAAGATAGCTCGACCCGCGCGCAAATCTTCGAGCGTGCGAAAGGGAAGCCCGGCGGCTTCGACGGCGGTCGTCGTCGCCGAGACCCAGCGCGGTCTGCTGTTAAAGAAGCGCGGCGTGTAGGCGTTGGCGAAGGTGACGGGTTCGACGCCCGCGCGTTTCAGTTGGAGGAAGATCGAGTTGGCGTTGATGATCTCGCGAAGGGCTTCGTTGGGAAAACCCTGCTTGTGATAGCCGAGCGCGGCGGGCGCGTTCGTGCCCGTCAGGATCGTCGTCTGCCCCGAAGCGCTCTGCGGTCTGCCCTCGACGCCGAGACAGGCGTCTGTCGGTATTAGCACGCCATCGAATGGTAGCTCCGCCTCCTCGCCCTCGAAGGCGGCGAGCGGCGAAGCGTCCGCGCCGAGGAGCGCGAGCGGGTTGTGGCTCCCGCGCGTGCCAATGCCGAGACCGTCTATGAAAATGAGAAGAACGCGCGTCATGCCGAGACGATAATTAGCACCGCCGTCGCGCGCGTGGCAAGGCGGTGCCACGTCCACGCGTGAAAAATTTTCGGCAGACAAGCCGCGCGCGCGTCTGGTATAGTTCGCGCACCG
>JAVXVR010000631.1:0-18251 GCA_032230165.1 Acidobacteriota bacterium
TCAATGTGCGAGAAGTTGTGGACGTGATAGGTGGTGAGCGCCGCCTTCGCGTCGGGCGTCGAGTTCCAGCCGATGAAGGCGGCGTTGAAGTTCGAGTTGGGTCGCTCGAAGAAGCCCACGTCGGAGCGGTAGTCGCGCGTGTAGCCCTCGCCGAAAATATCAACGTTCAAGTTGCGCCCCTGAAAATTGTAGTCGCCGGAATAGGCTAAGCCGTTGCCGGTGCGGTAGAGGTCACGATCGAGGACGGGATCGTAGAAGAAGTTGCGCGAGGTTGCGCCGAGGACTTGAAACGTGGCGGTCGTTTTCTTATCGAGACGGAAGCGACCGTCGAAGCCACCGAGTTGGTTATGCTTCTCGATGAAGTTGTACGAGGTCGCGAGCAAGCCGATGTTGCTGTCCGTCCCCACGTCGTGCTTGAGGCGCAGCACTCCGACGTAGGCGTTCTTGTCGAGGAAACGGATCGAGCCCTGCGGCGCGCCGGGCAGACGCCGCGCCTCCTGTTGCAGAGCGCGCGTGCGCTCGTCCTCCGAGAAGTTGCCGGGACCGTTGTCGGTAGCGAACATCAATCCGTAAGTGTCCTTGCCGCGCTTGCCCGTCAACTTCACGGCGACATCCGGGTCAACGATGGCGCGCGTGTGGACTGCTGTGAGCGGCGTCTGAAAAATCTCGATGCCTTCGAGGAAGAAGGGACGGCGTTCGGGGAAGAAAATGGGGAAGCGTTGATTCGTCGTGACGACCAACTGATCGGCTTCGACCTGCGCGAAGTCTGGATTCAGGGCGAGGTCTAGCGTCATCGTCGGCGAGATGCCGAACTTCGCGGTCAGACCGGGTTCAAGTTTGACGGGCTCGTTGACGATGCGCCCGAAGTCGGGCGACGGCACGGGCGGCAATGTTCGCACGCGCCTGCCCGTCTCGGAGACGGTGAGGCTTGGAATCAACTCGATGGTGCGCTCGGTGGAGATGCCTTCGAGCCCGGTGATGTGCCCGGCTTGACCGAGGACGCTTGAGTCGCTGCGCGAGATCGGCATCCACGAATCCTGCTCCGTGTTGAGGCGGAGGATTTGCCGGAAGACCTGCAAGCCCCAGAGCTTGTCCTTGCCCGCTTCATAGCGCAGAGACTTAAACGGGATCGCCACCTCGACCGTGTAGCCGTCCGTCGTGATCACGCCCTTCGACTCCATCACGATGTCCACGCTGAAATCAACGTTGACGCCCTCTGTGCGTATGCCGTCCTGCTGCACGCCGAACGGGTTGAAACAGAGCACGTAGGCGCGCTGCTTGTCGTTGAAGGTATCGACGAGGACGCGGACGGAATCATCCACGCCGAGCACGTTGTCGCGCTTCGCAATCGTCGCACGCACTTTGTTCGGATCGTCGTAGGCGTGAAAGCCGAGATAGAGGAAGCGCGCGTCGTAGCCGATCAAGACTTCGGTCGGGAAAGAGGGCGCGGTGTTGTCGCCCGGATTCGTCTGGTAGAAATCCTTGAGCACGGCGGCGCGCTTCCACACTTCTTCGTCAAGCTTGCCATCAATGGTCGGCGCGCTCTCGAAACGCGCGACGCGCACGGGGCTCGCCTTCTCCACGGGAAGCGCGGGCACGTCGCCACGCGCGGGCGTCGGTTTGCGCGCGGCGGCGGTAGTCGTGGCGGGCGCGGGGGTGATGGTCGAGAGTTGCGGCACGCTGCTCTCGGTCGTTGTCGCGGGGTCTGCGCCGGGCGCGTGCTGAGAGTCGGGCGCAGACTTCGCGCCCGCGAGCGGCGCGGGCGAGGCGGTCGGACTCGCACTCTGTGCGCGCGCGTGCAGCGGCGCACAGCAGAGAGCCAAGAGCGTGAGGGCGCAGGCTGAGAGAGTTGGCGCGAGGTTATGCGACTGTAGTAGAGGTTTAATTTTTGTCATGCTCGGATAATGGCGAAATATAATCGGATTACAGGGCGGACGAAGCTGGTGTCGGCGACTTCGGTCGCTCAGGATTCTGGCGCTGCCGGTTAGTGACGCTGCATGGGGAAAAGTCGCACGCGAGAGACCTTATTATCGCGGAATATGAATTTCGGACTGCGGGGCGGAGAATCCCAAACTTGAAAATCTCAAATCTCAGATTCGAGATTTCAAACTTGGAATTCTCTAGCCCGCAATCCGAAAGCACAGCCCGGAAGCGTTAGAGTGCAAGCCGCGTTCCGCTTGCGCGCCGGTCAATGCTGCGCGTCCGACTCACGCCAGTCTCAGCAATCCGCAATCCAAAATCCGCATTCCGCTGGTCGCACTCAGCCGCCGAAGCTGTGCCGGAACAGATATGACATCTTGATGAAGAAGGTGCGCCCGTTGCGGCGAAAGCCCGGCTCCAACTGCCCCGTGAAGGGGTTGAAGAAGTTGCGGTTCATGTCGTCGTTGTAGCCCGCGTAAAAGGCAGTCCCCGGATTCGGCGTCCAGCCCAAAAGGAACTGTCCGCGCACGTTCGCGGATAGCGAGTCGTAGTCTATGCGCGCGCGCGCGAAGGTGAAGCGCGTGAACTGATAGGTCGTGCGAAGGCTCACGATGTTCTCGTCGAAGGCGACGCGCCCCGTGTCGCGACGGACGAGGCGATCCTTTTCGAAGCTGAGCGTCGCGTTCAAGGCGTTCGTCGGCTTGTAGGTGATGTTGCCGTTCGTGTAGAGCAGATTGCCCGCGCCCGGATCGAGCGGCGCACCCTGCCCCGCCGCCAGCGCGGCTGGACTCACGCGCGGGAACTTGGGTCCCGCGCCGAAGTCGAAGTCGTGCTCGCCCCAGCGATAGCCGAAGAAGTAGAAGAAACTGATCTGCTTCGTCGGCGTCGAGCCCGCGTAGGCGAAGACGTTCTTCGACCTGATCGAGTCTTCGCTCCTGCCGCGCGCGAATGCGGGCTCGCCAAACTCGAAGGCGAAGACGCGCTCGTAGCCCGTGTTGTAGCCTGCGCGGATGAAGGTCTGGCGTTGCAGGTTGGGTCCGATCTGAAACTCATCAGTCCAGTTCTGTAAACGCCCCTGCCAATCAGCGTTGCCCCCCAGATAGTTGTAGAACGTCCACTGGACAACTTTCGCCTTCGGCTTCGGCTCGGTGTTGTAACTCACGTTCGAGTTGTGGTTGTTCGTATTGCGGCGGCGCGTGAAGCCCACGTTGGCGACGTAATCTGCGGTGCGCCCCGCGCCGTTGAAGTTGAGACTGAAGTGACGCTTGTCGCGGTTGAAGTTGTAGGCGTAGGCGAAGCCGTTGCGCGTGGCGCAAGTGTCGTCTTCCTCACGGGCTGCGAGCGCACACTGGTGCGCGGTCGTGCCGAGCACCTGAAAGTCGATGGTCGTGATCTTGTCGAGACGGAAGCGACCATCGAAGCCGCCGACGTAGTTGCTGCTGTTAACGAAGTTGTAGCTTGTCGCGAGGAAGCCCAGCGCGTTTTCCTTCCCCACGTCGCGCTTGAGGCGCAGCACGCCGATGGTCGCGTTCTTGCCGATGATGCGCTCGCCCGCCGCGGGGAGTTGTTCCGGGTCGAAGCGCAACTCGTTCGAGAAATCCCCCGGCGCGTTGTCCGAGGCGACGAGGAGACCGAAGGTGTTCCTGCCCCGCTTGCCCGTCAGCTTCGCGGCGATGTCAGGGTCTATGATCGTGCGCGTGTGGACGGCGGCGATCGGCGTGTTGAAGATATCTTTGCCTTCGAGGAAGAAGGGTCGCTTCTCTTCAAAGAAGATGGGGAAGCGTTGGTTGGCGGTGTTGACGGTCGCGTCCGCCTCGACCTGCGCGAAGTCGGGGTTGACGGCGAGGTCGAGCGTGACGGTCGGCGTGATGCCCCACTTGGCGGTCAAGCCCGGATCGCCTTTGATGGGCTGGTTGACGAACTTGCCCTGATCGGCGACGCCGAGCGCGCGCGCCCGCGCGCGGCTCATCGTGCGCACGCGCTTGCCGGTCTCTGAGACGGTGAGACTCGGAATGAGTTCGAGCGTGCGCTCGGTCGAGACGCCTTCGAGACCCGTGAGGTGCGCCTCCTGGTTGAGCGTGCCCTGCTTGTCGCGCGAGATCGGCACCCACGAATCGATCTCGTCGTTGAAGCGGTCTATGTTGCGCCAGACGTGTATGCCCCAGAGCTTGTCCTTGCCCGCTTCATAGCGCAGCGACTTGAACGGGATCGCCACCTCGACCGTGTAGCCGTCCGCCGTGATCACGCCCTTCGACTCCATCACGATGTCCACGCTGAAGTCAGTGCCCTGCCCCTCGGTGAAGATGCCGTCCTGTTGCACGCCGAGCGGATTGAAGCCGACGAGGTAGGCGCGACGCTGATCGTTGAAGGTGTCGAGGTAGAGCCGCACGTTGTCTTCGCCGAAGACCTCATCGCGCTTGGCGACCGTGGCGCGCACCTTGTCGGGCTCGTCGAAGCAGTGAAAGGCAAAATAGAGGAAGCGCGCGTCGTAGCCGATCAAGACTTCGGTCGGCTTCGAGGGCGTGATGTTGTCGCCGGGGTTGATCTGGTAGAAGTCCTTGAGCACGGCGGCGTGCTTCCACGCCTCGTCGTCGAGCTTGCCGTCGATGGCGGGCGGCTTCTCGAAGCGCGGGATGCGAAGCGGCGCGGCTTTTTCCGCGGGCACGACCGCCGAGCGATTCGCGAGAGGTGCGACGCTCGCCTCCGTCACCGTTTTCACTGCGGGCGTGGACGCGTTTGTCGGCGACGATTTCGCGGGCGCGGATTTCGGGTCTGTCGTCTCGACGGTCGCTTCGGGCTGTTGGGCGCGCGCGTGCGCCGCGACGCAGACGAGTAGGGAGCAAAGCAGTAGTGTTCTTTTCATCTGTGACCTCACCGGCGAGAGAGCGACCAAGCGTGATGCCGTGTCGCTCAAGGACGCACTCCTCCGAGGGTCTGGCGTTTTGCGTTCACGCGCAGACCGGGCGTTTTAATTGTCTCGGCACAAGTGACGACTGCTCCGGTGGGTCTGCGGCTTGATGAACGCCGCGCGGGGTCGTCAGAAACTATCGTATCTTCAAACGTGCGCGACGCGACGCGAGTTCCACGCTTTTGCGCCGTGCGGCGTGTGGGTCATGACGGTTTTGGCGGGGCTCCCCGCGCCCGTCGAAGTCCGAAGACCCACCACGAACGTTGACGGGCGTGTAGCGATCGGGGAAGCCCCATAAAAATTTGCGCGCGCAGATCATTCGGCTAAACAAATCCTTTTCAACTCTTTCATCCACCCCGCGCGAGTCGCGCTCCCCTTGTTACTCTACCGCGCCGCGACGCGAAACGTGCAAACGCACATCACTCGCCGACCCGGCGGTAGAAGATGCGCGTGAGCGTGATACCCGGCAGCTCGATCCGTATGCTCTCGGTCGTCAGCCCGAACGTGCGCACGCCGTCGCGCACCCTGTCGCCGAAGGTGGCGACGAACTCGGCGCGGCTGCCGTTCCGGTAAACACTCGTCGCCGTCAGTCGCGCGCCCTCAAGGCGTATGTCCGTGAGCGCAGCTTCGCGACCGTCCTCGTGGCTCACGGCGGCGAGCCGACCGTCGTCGCCGACGCTGATCTCGATCCAGTAGCTGTCATCAACGCCGACGTAGCGCCCGGCATAGTCCCGCAGATTCTGACGGACGACGGGCTCGAAACGTTTCTCTTTCGTTTTCTTCTTCTGCGCGAGAGCCTGCGCCGCACAGACGGACGCAAGACACAGCGCGAGCGCGATCAGTCTCTTCATCGTTTCACTTCCATTCCCGTATGCCTCTTACCAAGTCTCCTCTCGGACGACTCCGGCACGCGTCCCGCTTTCGCGGCTTACTTCAGATGACGCTTGAGAAACTGGATCATTCTGCTGTGCGCGAGCGTTGCCGCCGCGGGGTTGTAGCCGAATGCCCCGCCGTTCTCCGGCTGCCACGAGTAGTCGTAGAACCCGTGCCCCGCGCCTTCGTAGTAGTACATCTCGACGGGCGTGCCCTGCGCCCTCAACTTCTGCTCGAACTGTTTGGCGTCGTCCGCCGGAGCAACCTTGTCGAGCAGCCCGTAGTGACCCTGCACGGGCACCTTGATCTGCGCGACCACGTCCATCACGTCCGGCATCGGGTCGCTGGCGACTCGGAATTGCCCGAAGAGCACAGGACCGTAGAAAGAGACTGACGCTTTCACGTCTTTCGACTGCGTCGGCAGGATGAGAGCTTTGCGCCCGCCGCCGCAGAATCCCATCGCGCCGACGCCGCCACCTTTAACGAAGGGTTGTGCCATCAAATACTCGATGGCGGCGAGCGAGTCCTGCGTGACCTGCCTGTCGAACGTGTTGCTCCGGTAATACTCCATCGGCTTGTCGAGCTTCGTCGAGTCGGGCACGACGCGAGAATTCAGATCGAGCACGAGCCCGACGTAGCCCGTCTGCGCCAGACGGGCGGCGGTGTTGCGCACCCATTCGGGGAGTCCGGGGTTGCCGTGGAGCATAAAGATCGCGCGATGCCGCCGCTTATCTTTCGGTCGCGCAAGATAACCCTTGATCGTGTCCGCGCCGCTCTTGAAGCTCACTTCGCCGTGTGTGACCTTTGGATCGTCGAGCGCCCTTTGCTCAGGCGACTGACGAGCGAACGCCTTCGAGCCGAATGCCGCACCCGCGACGGCGGCCGATGCGCCCGTGAGAAACGTCCGCCTCGTGATTCCTTCTTCCTCGTAGTTGAAACACATCAGCGCGGACTCCTTACTGCTCTTTGTTCTCGTCCGGCTTCTCGGTCAGCACCTGATGGAAGAATTCGAGGGCGCGCGGATCGCCCGACTCGCCGAGCCAGTGGATGGCGGCGCGGCGCACCTGAGAGTTCGGGTGCGACTTCGCCGCCTTGAGCAGGAGCGGCACGGCTTCCTCAGCCGGTCGCTCGCTGATGGCGTGCAGCGCCTGAATCTGTATCTGCGTGTCGGCGCTGTTGCTGTCGACGGTGTCGCTTAAAAGCGCGAGGCTGCGGCGGTCGGCGCGCTCGCCGAGCAGGTGGATCGCCGTCGTGCGAAGTTCCGTGTCGTCGCCGCCGCGCGCGATCTCGAAGAGCTTATCTTCGGCGCGTTGACCCTTCGTCTCCGAGAGCGAATGCAGGATCGTGCGGCGCACCTCGCGGTTGCGATCCGCGTCGTAGATTTTGATCAGCTCACTGGTCGTCGCGTCCGACTCTCTTTCGCCGAGGATGTGGATCGCCGTGCGGCGCAGCTCAAGGTTCTCGTTCTGGTCGCGCGCCACGGCGACGATCCGCTCGGCGGCGCGTGGGCTCTCGATCTCTGAGAGCGAGTGGAGCACCGTGCGCTTGAGATCGAGGTTTTGATCGGACGAGTAGATGTTCATCAATTCAGTGATGACGCGCTCGCCGCCCATCTCGCCGAGACCGTGCACGGCGGCTTTACGCACCTCGAAGTCGGCGTCCGTCTTCGCCACGCGCAGCAGGAACGCGAGCGCGGCGTCTTTGTCCTGGTTCTCGGCGGAGGCGTGGACGATTGCCTTCCTCAACTCGCGCTCCGTCACGCGCTCGTAGAGGCTCTGCAAAGTCGTGAGCGCCGCGCGGTCGCGGCTCTCGCCGATGGCGTGCGCGGCGGCGCGTCGAAGGTCTGCGTCCTCACTCTGGTTGCCGACGATTCCGGCGAGGAACTGCGTCTCGCCGCCGATCTGACCGAGCCAGTACACGGACGACGAGCGCACGCCGCGATTCGCGGACGTGCGGACGAGGTTCTTCATGATCTCATTGACGCGCGGGTCATCGTGCAAGGCAATGGCGAGCGCGGCACGCTCGTTCAGTAGCCCCGGCTTGTTCGCCGAAGACGCCGCCGCGCCCTCCGCAAGCCCGCGCAGGAAAGTGAGGCTCTCGTCGTTCGACGCGCGGCCGCCGAAATAGACGGGGTAGCCGCTGTACTCGCGCTTGCGGTCGAGGTTGTAAACCTCCATGCGCGTGATGGCGTTTGACGAGGGCGAGCGCAGGAGGAAGACGCCGAGGTTGCGCGTCTCGACTGTCATCCCGGCGGCGTTCGTGCCCGTGAAGATGTAGATGCCGCCGAAGCCGTTCATGCTCCCGTGGAACTCGCCGCCGTCGGGATCGACCGCCACACCGGGTCGCACGTCGAACGAGTAGGCTGTCCAGTAGGGCGTCTGCCGGTTCTCTGCGCGCGCGCGGCGCGCGGCGGCGTCGAGTTTCGCCGTCAAGTCCGCGCCCTCGACTTGTGTGAAGCTCGCGGGCGTGATGCCCTTCTGATCCTGTGCGACTGACGCGGTTGAAGCCTCAGCCTCGACCGTCGCGCCCCTGCCGTTTGCGCAGGCGGAAGACGTGGCGAGTATGAAAGTGAAGAAGAACGAGACGAAAGAAGTGGTTTTACGCATCATGAATTCCTTTCAGTCGAGACCGGCTCGGCTTACGGCTGCTTCAGCAGGTCTTCCAAGAATTTCAACGCTTCGGGGTCGCGGCTCTCGCCGATGAGACGGATGGCGAGTTTGCGCAGCTCGACCGATTGATCGCGGCGCGCCACCTCCATCAACTTTTGCAGCGCGGCTTTCTGTCGCGAGTCGGAGAGCGCGTGCAGGATCGAGCCCTTCACCTCAAGGTTCTTCTCCGTGTCGTAGAGGCTCGCGAGCATCTGGACGGTCTGCGGCGAGTCGCCGTTGTCGGCGAGGCGGCGGATGGCGAAGGCGCGCAGTTCGAGGTCGCTCCCACCCCGCGCCACCTCCATCAGCTTCGCGCGCGCCTTGGCGTTCTCCATCTCCGAGAAGGAGTGGAGGATTTGCATCTTCACGTCGCGCGACTGATCCGCGTCGTAGAGGCGCATCAGCTCATCGACGACCGCCTCCGAGTTCTTCTCGCCGAGCCAGTGGATGGCGCTCTTGCGAAGGTCTGGATCGTCGCCCGCGCGCGCCGCTTCCAGCAGTTTCTGCGCGGCTGCCGGGTCGTCCATCTCCGAGAAGGCGTGCAATATCTGACTGCGTATCTCGCGCGTGCGATCCGCGTTATAAATTTGCATCAAGTCGTCGGCGGTCGTGTCCTCGCGCTCGCCGAGCCAGTGGATCGCGTTGGCTCTTAGTTGGATGTTGTCCGTCTGGCTGCGCGCTACCTCCAGCAGCAGAGCCTTCGCGCGCACAGAGTCCATCTCTGAGAGCGCGTGGAGCACCTGCCCTTTCACCTCCATGTCGTGATCCGCCTGATAGATGCTGCGGAGATCGTCTATGACGGCGTCGCCGCCCTCCTCGCCGAGGCGGTGGATCGCCGTGCGGCGCAGGCGCGCGTCCGCGTCGCTGCGCGCGATCTGGAGCAGCAGCGGGACGGCTTGCCTGCCGCCGTGCGAGCCGAGCAGCGAGACGACCGCCTCTTTCATCTGCGGGCTCGTGTTCGACTTCAACATCTCGGTGGCATACTGGATGGCGCGCTCCGGGTTGTTGTCGAAGAGACTCTGGAGCGCGATGATCTTGATCTCGTCGTTCTCTTTATTCTCGATCCCCTGCTTGACCGCCTGCGGGTCGCCCATCTCCACCAGAAGCGCCTTCGCCTCGTCGAGCCATTTCGAGCCAGGGTACTCCTTGAAGAGCTGCGCGAGTCGTTTCGACGCCTCCGGCTTGTTGCCTTGCTTGGCGAGCGAGTAGGCGAGCCAGAAGTAGGCGGCGTCCACGTCTTTGTCCTTCGGGTAAGCAGCGATGAAGCTCTGGAACTTCTCCGCCGCCTTCGCCCAGTCGCCGTTGTCGAGCAGGTCGCGACCCTCTGCGAAGACGCGCATCGCGGGCGTCGCGCCCGACTGCTGGACGAAGCGGTCGAGCTTCTGCGCGTACTCCTGCGGTAGCCCGTAAGCCGCGCGCGGGCGCAAGATGCCTGTCAGACCGAGACCGACACAGACGACGAGCGCGACGGTCGTCGCCAATCCGGCGCGGCGCGCAACGCGACCGTTCCGGTTTATGAATTTGAATGTTTGCAGCATGACGTTTTTCAACTTTCCTTCTCGTTCAGATATGAGCGAAGCCTTCAGTACATCCGCGAGGCGTTCGCCACTTGCAGCATCGCGACGATGTTCTTCTTCTTCATGCGGTCGGTGATCGAGCGCATATCCTCCTGCGCGGGCTTGTCCGGCAGGTTGGCGATGTCTATGAGAATCGGCTCAAGGCTACTGAGGAGCGATTCGACGGCGACGTTGCCCTTGCTGGCTGCCTCACGCCGGATCACGATGTTGTGGTAGAGCAGCTCGCGCGAGCGACGTTTCTCGTAGGCGATGTCGGACGCGGCAGGCACGCCGCCCGTGCGCGCGTTGCGGAACGAGCGCAACAACACTTGCGCCTGCTCGACGTGCCGCGCCGTGCCTAAGTCCGAAGGCTCAAGCTTCGATGAGACGGACGCCAGCTCCGACTCGACCATCTCGGCGTCATCAATCGAGACCTTCGGCGTCACGGGCAGATGCAAACGCTCGACGATCCTCGCTCGCCGCGCCATCTCTTCGCGCCGCTTGTTCGAGTTCAAGTTCGTCGCGTGTCGCGCGCTTTCACCCGAAGCTGTCTCGACGCGCACGCCGCCCGCGTCAACGCCGTGCCGATCTCTTCCGCCCGCAGCGTCTTTGTTCGCAGCCTTTTCAACTTTGTGCGGCTCGACGTTCATCACGTCGTTCGCCTTCGCCTCTTCGGGCGACGCGACGGGCGCGGGCGTGACGACCGTGTTCGTGTTCGCACTCGTGCCGGGATTCTGATTGGTCGCGACTTCGACGCGCTCAGGTCGGCTGAGCATCACGACGCCGACGATGACGGCGACGATGACGAGCGCGGCGATGGCGGTGAGCGCGGGGCTCAGACGCGGGAGCGCGAAGACGCCCGCCGCGCGCTCGCGCCAGCCGCCGACATGACCAGGCGCCGCCTTCGACGATGCGCCGCCCTCGCCCAAAATATTTTTCAACGCCTGTCGCTGCGCGAGCAGATTCGGCGCGGCGTGGTAGGAGCTGATCTGTTGTCGCATCAGCAGGAAGTCTTCGCGCGCGAGCTGGCACGCATGACAGCCGTCGGCGTGTCGCTCGACGGCGCGTGCCTCTTCCGCAGAGAGTTCGCCGTCGATGAGCAGCGAGATTTTTTCCGTCCAGTTGCAGTCCATCTTCGTCACCTGATCAACTCGCGCCCCCGCCTGCGGCGGCGCGCTGCGTTCTGCCCCAGCGTTCGCGTAGTGTCGTGCGCGCGCGGAAAACGTCAACCTTCACTTTCGCCTCTGAGACGCCAAGCACGCCCGCGATCTCGCGGTAGCTCATCTCTTCCTGCTCGCGAAGGAGCAGGGCGGCGCGCTGGTGTTCGGGTAGCGTCTTTAACATCTCCGTCACGCGCGCTTTGAGTTCCGTCATCTCAAACTCCTCCGCGGGTCCCGGCACGTGCGCGCGAAAAGTATCAACCACTTTATCGAAGAGGCGGTGGCGCGTCTGCCGCTTGCCCAGCTCGTTCAAGGCGAGGTTGCGCGCGACGCGGAAGAGCCAGAAGCGCGCTTCGCCTTCGGGAAAATTTTCAAAGCCCGCGCGGTGCAGTTGCAGGAAGGCGTCCTGCGCGATGTCGGGCGCACTCGCAGCGCTCGCGCCCCGCCCGCCGAGCAGGCAGGCGAGGAATCGGCAGAGGCTCGGATAAAACTCATCAAAGAACCTCGCGAACTCTTCATCTCGGCTCGCCATAACCTCGCTACACCCATAAAACAGATGTGCGCGGGAAAAGTTACAGATTATTTTCGTGAAGACAAGGGACGGGGCGCGGGCGCGAGTCCGCTAAGGCAAAGCAAAAGCCGCCGGTCAGTTTCGACCGGCAGCTCAATGTTCAAGCGCGGCGTTCTCGCTCAAACGGACTCTGTTCGGCTCTTAGTTCTTCGCCATCTTCAAGCCCACGCGGCTCAACTCCGCATCGAGCAACGCCTCGGCGTGTCGCGTATAGTCGCGCGCGTGGCGCAGGTTGACGATGGCATTGTAGCCGAGCTGCACGTCCGGGAGATGACTCATGGCGGCGAAATCCTGTTCGGCGAACTTGTTGCCCGCGACTTTGACGACGAGCGGGCGGTCTGTGCGCTGCCACCACCACAGACCGTCAGCGTAGGAATGGAAGGCATTCTCGATCTCGCACTTCAAAGGCGACTCGGGCAGCCACGCGAGCGACTGTTTGACGACGCGCGACGCCGCGTCGAGCAGGCGGCTAAACTCGGCGGGCGAGACCTTGCCGATCCGTCGCTCCGCCTCAAAGTCAGCGAGCGTCGGGGGCGCATTCACCGTTGCCTCTAACTCTCTGAGCGCGACGAGGGCTTGGCGCGCGAGCACCGCGTCGAGCACGCGCTCGGCGCGCATCTCTTCGAGCGTGCTGGCGACGACCGATGCGTCCGCGCGATCCGCGACGAGTGCGCGCGCCCAGCCAGCGTGCAGTCGTCCTTTGGCAAGCAGCAGCGAAATCATGTCGCGCCCGCTCAGGGCGGCGCACAGTCGCCGGTACGCTCCCGGTCGCTCGCGCCCGCACACGGCATCGTTCGATGCATCCGGCGTCGCATCGCGAGGGACGAGTTCGCGCGTGAAGGCTCGCTCGTAGAAGCGCGCGGCGGTGGCGAGATCAGTTTTGAGATCGCCGTCAGGCAAACCTTGCGCGCGCACGTAAACTTGCGCGGCGACTTTCCCCGCGCGGCGCGCGTCGAAGGCTGAGACGCCCGGTGTTGGCGGCACGTCGAGCGTGGCGAGTTCGGCGAGAAGCTTTTCGGCGCGCGTGCGCGACGATGCGCTTAAAGTGTCGCGCGGCGGATCGGCGGCGAGCGCGCGCGGCGCAGCCGAAATGATGAGGAGGAAGATGACGAGTGCTCGCGTCATGGGGCTTGTCCTTCGCGAGTGGGGCTTGAGACGCCGTCTGGAGGCACGGCGGACAGGTTTGGGCGAACGTCCACGCGAGGCGCGCGTCAATTCATTCGACGGCGGGACGCGCGAGTGTGACTGCGATTGTGTCTGACCCTGCAAGTAAAGTCGGATTGCGCGACTTCTTCCAGCGCGAGTGCGCGCGCGATGACGCATCTCACCCGGCGGCGGATCATTAGGCGGAGTGCGGCGTGGTCTTCGACGCAGAGGTTTTCGGCTTCGCGTTGCCCGTGGCGAGGTCGTGTCGCTTGATCATGCGCTCGATGGTCTTGCGGTCGATGCCGAGCAGACGCGCCGCCGCCTGCTTGTTGCCGCCCGTGTGTTCGAGCACGCGCGCGACGTAGCGCGCCTCAACTTCGGCGAGCGTCAGCCAACGCTCGTCAGGCGCGGGCGTCGCGCCGTCAGTCGCAGCCTCTGCGACGGCATCGCCGCTCGTGGGGCGATAGCTGCGTATGCGCTCCGGCAAGTCTTCGGGTCGCACCGCGCCGCTGCACATCGCGACCGCGCGCACGACCGCGTTCTCAAGCTCGCGGATGTTGCCGGGGTAGTCGTAGACTTCGAGCAGGCGCAGGGCTTCGGGCGTAAACGTGACCGTCGGGTTCAGCGACCACACGCGCGCGGCGAACGCGCCCGCGAGTGGGTAGATGTCCTCGCGCCGCTCGCGCAAGGGGGGCAGATAGATCGTCACGGCGTTGAGGCGATAGAAGAGGTCTTCGCGGAAGCGTGCCGCCTCAACCTCGGTCTCGACGTTGCGGTTCGAGGCGGCGATGACGCGCACGTCAACCTTCTGCGTCTTGTTCGAGCCGACGCGGCGAATCTCGCCCTCTTGCAACGCGCGCAGAAGTTTCACTTGAAAGGCGGGCGTCGTCTCCGTGATCTCGTCGAGGAAGAGTGTGCCCCCTTCAGCCTCCTCCCACAAGCCTTTCCGGTCGCGCGCTGCGCCCGTGAACGCGCCGCGCACGTGACCGAACAACTCCGACTCGATCAGCTCCGAAGGGATCGCGCCGCAGTTGACGGCGACGAACGGCTGCGAGGCGCGCTGGCTACGGCGGTGGATCGCCGACGCGATCACTTCCTTGCCCGTGCCCGACTCGCCCGACAGGAGCACGGGCAAGCAAGTCGCCGCCACTTTGCCGACCTTTTTCATCACCTCGATGAAAGTTTGGCTACGACCGACGAGTTCGAGCGGCGCGTCGAAGAGACCCGTCGGCGTCTGACCCGCCAGGACGTAGCGGTGACGACGGCGCTTCTCGTTCTCGAACCGCGCGCCGACGGCGCGAGCGAGTGAGACCAGCTCATTGACGCCGAAGGGCTTGAGCAGATAGTCGTATGCGCCGAAGGCGGTCGCGTCGAGCGCGCCGATTGCCGTGCCGTGTCCGGTCATCAACACGACCTGCGTGTCGGGCAGTTCCTCTTTGAAGCGGCGCAGGACTTGGAAGCCGTCGGCATCGCCGAGCATCACGTCGCAGCAGACCAACTCCCAGGTCTTCTCCCGCAGCTTGCCGAAAGCCTCCTCGGCGGACGACGCCGTGCTCACGTCCCAACCCTCTGCGACTAGCACGTCCGCCACGTAGGTGCGTATCTGCGCTTCGTCGTCGATCACTAAAACGTTCATTGCCTTACCTCGCCTCGAACCTCGCGGGCGACCGCACGCGCACGCGTCGCACCATCCCGAACCGGCTCCGACACCTCGCCCGCCCGGCGCGCGTGGCGCAGAGTCGAAAGCTTTAAAATGAGAGCCTCGCCAGCGTTGAGGATGATGTGTTGGATGATACGCTCGTCATTGTAACCCGAAACGCGACGGGCGCGAACCCGCGCTCGTTGGCGAGACGGGCGACGATCTCTTTTCGCCTCCACCTCCAACGCTTACGCAAGCGGCGCGCGCCAGCCTCGCAGACGTAAGCTGTTGGCGACGACCGAGACGCTTGAGAGCGACATCGCCGCGCTCGCGATGACGGGCGAGAGCAGCCAGCCCGTGAAGGGGTAGAGCGCGCCAGCCGCGACGGGTATGCCGACGACGTTATAGACGAAAGCCCAGAACAGGTTCTGCCTGATCGTGCGGATGGTCGCGCGCGAGAGCGAGATTGCCGCGACGACGCCTGCGAGATCGCCGCCGACGAGCGTCACGTCCGAAGCTTCAATCGCTACGTCCGTGCCCGTGCCGATGCTGATGCCGAGGTTGGCTTGCGCCAGCGCGGGCGCGTCGTTGATCCCGTCGCCGACCATCCCGACCCTGCGACCCTCTCTCTGAAGCCGCTTGATCTCGTCCGCCTTCCCTTCCGGCAAAACTTCCGCGAGCACGCGACTGATTCCAACCGCCCGCGCCACAGCGTCCGCCGTCCGACGGTTGTCGCCCGTCATCATGACGACTTCGAGACCCATTCGCTTAAGAGACTCGACCGCAGCCTTCGACTCAGGCTTAATCTCGTCGGCGACCGCGACGAGCCCCGCGAGACGATCATCAACCGCCAGGTAGATCGGCGTCTTGCCTTCCGCCGCGAGCCGCGCCGCACGCTCCTCGAAGCCTTCGAGCGCCACGCCATGCTCGCGCATCAGCGCGGCGTTTCCGAGCAGCACGCGGCGACCCTCGACCTCAGCCTCGACGCCGTGACCCGCGACCGCGTCGAAGCGCGCCGTCTTCGCAAACGTCGTGAGCCCGCGTGCCTGCGCCCCGCGCACTATCGCAGAGCCTACCGGATGCTCGCTTCCCCACTCCGCGCTAGCCGCGAGTCGCAGCAGTTCATCCTCGCTCGTTGAATCGTCTATCGCGATCACGTCGGTCAGAGCCGGGCGACCGCGCGTGAGCGTGCCGGTCTTATCGAGCACGATGGTGTCGAGCTTGTGCGCCGTCTCTAAAGCCTCGCCGCCTTTAATCAGGACGCCGCTCTGCGCGCCGCGCCCCGTGCCGACGAGAATCGCCGTCGGCGTCGCAAGACCGAGCGCGCAGGGGCACGCGATGATGAGCACTGAGACAAAGTTGACGAGCGCCAACGTGAAGCGCGCATCGGTCGGCGCGGCGACGAACCAGACGACGAACGTGGCAATCGCGATGCAGATCACTATCGGCGTGAAGATGCCGCTCACCACGTCCGCCATGTGAGCGATGGGAGCTTTCGAGCCCTGCGCCTCCTCGACGAGCCTGACGATCTGTCTGAGCGCCGTGTCCTTGCCGACCTTCGTCGCACGGAAGCGAAACGATCCGGTCTTGTTGATGGTCGCGCCGAAGACTCCGTCGCCGATCTGTTTCTCGACCGGCATACTCTCGCCCGTCAACATTGATTCATCCACCGCCGACGCGCCTTCTAAGACGACGCCGTCAACCGCAATCTTCTCGCCCGGTCGCACGACGACCGTGTCACCCGCGACGACTTCCTCGACCGGCACGTCTGCCTCGACCCCTGCACGCACGACACGCGCTCGCTTCGGCTGCAAACCTAGCAGACGCCGGATCGCGTCGCCTGTCTTCCCACGCGCGCGCGCTTCGAGCATCCGACCGAGCAGGATGAGCGCGATGATGACGCCCGCCGCCTCGAAGTAAACGGGCGGCATCGCGCCCGCCGCGATGTTCGACGCTGCATCGCTCATCCCGCCCATACCGATCATCGACCCGCGTGGTGTCGCGGCAGCGAAGAAGTTTGGCGCGAGGGTCGCGGCGACCGAGTAGAGGTAAGCCGCGCCCGTCCCTGTGGCGATGAGCGTGTTCATGTCTGCGGCACGGTGCCTGAGCGCCGCCCACGCGCCCCTGTAGAACTGCGCGCCGCAGTAGAAGACGACGGGTGTCGTGAGCGCGAGCTGAAGGTAGTTGACGCCCGCGAAGTTGAAGAGACCGATGCGACCATGCGACATCGCGATGACGAGGACGGGGAGCGAGAGCACGGCGGCGATCAGAAACTTTTTGCGAAGCTCCGTGTACTCCGCCGCGAGCGCGGCTTGCCCCGCGTCTTGCACAGGGGCTGGCGCTGCGTCTTGCGTCGCGGAGTCTGCGCGCGGAGTCTCCGTCGTCCCGTAGCCCACGTCTTTGATCGTTTCGACGAGATGGCTGCGATCCGTCGCGCCCGCGTCGTACTCGACCGTGGCGCGCGAGGTGGCGAAGTTGACGCCCGCGCGATGCACGCCGGGCTGGCGCGCGAGCGCGCGCTCGATCCGTCGCGCGCACGCCGCGCACGTCATGCCCGTTACGTCGAGATCGACGCGCTCGACCGCCGCCGTCTGTCCGTCTGCTCCCACTTGTTCGCTCGGCTCGCGCGTCGCGACTGAATCTGGCATCGTCGTTGCCTCTCCCCTGAGTCAGACACGAAAAAGAGTCTGTAAATAGGATGCGCCGGTGTTGCCCGCGTACTGTTGGGCTACAAGACTGTACGCTTCCTCGTCTCGTCTCTGCGTGTCTCGGAAATTCTAAGGTAAGGGCAGCGGATCACGAAATGCGGCTTCACTTGAGCCAATTTTGGTCACGAGGGAGTTCGGGCAATAATTAACTCAAGCGATCCATCAAACCGAAGGGGCGACGATGAAATTTGAACTGAGGAAGCTGAGCGATCAGGTGGTGGTCATCACGGGCGCGTCGAGCGGCATCGGGCTGGCGACGGCGCGGCTGGCGGCGCGTCGAGGCGCGCGGGTCGTCCTGGCGGCGCGCAGCGAAGACTCTCTGCGACAACTGCGCGACGAGATCAACTCTGCGGGTGGCGAGGCGATCTACGTCGTTGCCGACGTTGGGCGCGAGGAGGACGTGCGGCGCATCGCGGACGAGGCGCTTCGCCACTTCGGCGGCTTCGACACATGGATCAACGACGCAGGCGTGTCGATCTACGGCAACATCCTCGAAATCTCGAACGAAGACAACCGTCGTCTCTTCGACACGAACTTCTGGGGCGTCGTCTATGGCTCGCAGGCAGCGGCGCGTCACCTGCGCGGGCGTGGCGGCGCGATCATCAACGTCGGCAGCACGCTCTCAGACCGCGCGATCCCCGTGCAGGGGATGTACTCGGCGTCGAAGCACGCCGTCAAAGGCTTCACCGACGCGCTCCGGATGGAACTCGAAGCCGAGGGCGCGCCCATCTCCGTCACGCTCATCAAGCCCGCGGGGATCGACACGCCCTACACACGCCACGCGAAGAACTACATGGAACGAGAGCCATCGCTCCCACCGCCCGTCTATGCGCCCGATGTTGTCGCCGAGGCGATCCTCCACTGCGCCGAACATCCGACGCGCGATCTATTCGCGGGCTTTGGCGGCAAGGCGCTCTCCGCCTCCGGCAACTACGCGCCGCGACTCACCGATAAGGTGATGGAGATGACGATGAAGCCCTTGCAGAAGAGCAACAAGCCGCCCCGTTCGCGCGCAGAGAACGCGCTACACCGGGCGGGCGGCGGCTTGCAGGAGCGCGGCGGCTACGAAGGGCACGTCATGGAGTCGAGCGTCTATACGAAGGCGACGATGCACCCGCTTCT
>JAVXVR010000633.1:0-2500 GCA_032230165.1 Acidobacteriota bacterium
GCATCTACGTCAACCCGGAGTACGCCGACGCTTTCGAGGCAAGGTTTCGCGAGCGCGCGGGGCTCGTGGATCAGATGCCGGGGTTCATCTCCAATCAGGTGCTTAGACCCGTGAACGAAGGCGAGCCTTACGTGGTCTTCACCACGTGGCAGAGCCGTGGGGATTTCCTCGCGTGGGTGCGCTCCGACGCCTTCGCGAAGGGGCACGCGCAATCGGGCACGCTGCCGAAGGACGCCTTCTCGAAGCCGAACGTGCTGGAGATGCATGAGGTCATTCAAGATTCGACGCGCCCGGAGCTTGAGCCGGAGCCGCGCGGCGGCGCGTTCAAGATGCACTAGCTCCCCGCGCGCTACGAATCGACGCGAGCCAAAGAATGATCACGCTGCCGGAGTCGGACGAGGAGTTGCTGCGCGACTGCGAGGTGGACACCTTCCGTGCGGGCGGTCCCGGCGGTCAGCACGTCAACAAGGTCGAGACGGCGGTGCGCCTCACGCACTTACCCTCCGGCGTCGTCGTCACCTGCCGCGAAGAGCGCAGCCAGCACAGGAACAAGATGACCTGCCTGCGCAAACTGCGCGAAGAGGTCGAGAAACTAAACTACCGCCCCCCCAAGCGCGTCCCCACACGCCGCACGCGCGGCGCACGGGAGCGCACCCTCGAAGAGAAGTCGCGTCGCTCGCGCGTCAAGCGGCTGCGCGGGAAGCCTTCGACGGATGATTGACTGGTCATGAGTCAGATTTCATCACGGGCGGGCTGAGCTAGAGCCGTGACAACGAAAATGGTCGCTCACGTGAGCGACCATTTATCATTGCGCGCTGATATTTTTAATGCACCCGGCACGACTCGAACGTGCGACCTTTTGGTTCGTAGCCAAACGCTCTATCCAACTGAGCTACGGGTGCGTGGGTTGGAGAAAAAATATACGGGCGGCTTCTGCGAGTGTCAAGCAAGCGCCATGCTTCGCCGCGCGAGATCAACCGACATCAACTTTCGACTATCGCGCGTAGTAGCCGGGGCGTGTGCGGGCGATGGTGTCGGGGCGTGAGACATCGATGCGGATTTCGCGCCACTTGCCGTTGCGCGTGTTCGAGTTCGCCGACTGGTAGGCGATGCTGTAGAGCGTGCGCATCTCTGCGGCAACCTCCGCGTACTGGCGCGCAAGGTCTTCAAGGCGGTTGATGACGTAGAGCCGTCCGCCCGTGCGGTTGGCAAGTTGATCGAGGCGCGCGCGCGCCGAAGTGTAGATCGCGACCTGCTGCGGCGTCGGCTCCGAGAGCTTTTGGATGTCGTCGGGCACTTCGCCCGCCGGGTAGCCCGCGACGAGTTCGCGGTTGTGCGCCGTCAGGCGTTTGAGATCGCCGGAGGGGAGCGCGAGCGGGTAGATCGTCACACCCTGCGCGTCAGCCGCGTTGAGCACGGCGTTGAGCGACGAGTTCGCCTCGGGCTTGATCGCGGCAAGCGCTTCGTCGCCGGTCTTGGCGGAGATGGTCGCGGCGCGATCCTCGTTGCTGACAGTCGTGTCCACGCCGTCTGTGAGCACCACGATTGCCTTGCGCCGCTTGCCCTCTTTGGAGAGTGCGGCGAGCGACGAGCGCAAAGCCTCGTAGAGGTTAGTCCCGCCGCTACCGTTCGGGATGTTGTCGCGGATGGTGAAGAGAATCTTCTTGCGGTCGGAGGTGAAATCCGCAAGCGTCTCAACGTGGTTGAAGGTCTTGAGGGTCTTGCCCTCGTACTTCTTCTGCTCCCAGAAGGCGACGATGGCGACGCGATCCTGCGCTCCGATTGAGTCAATGAAGCGCAGCGCAGCCATCTTGAGTTGCGTGCGGAAGCTCAGGGTCGAGCCCGAAAGATCGAGCAACAGGACGAGGCTGAAAGGTGATTGCGTCGGCTCGAAGCTGCGTATGGTCTGCCGCACGCCGTCCTCATAGACGACGAAATCGTTTTGCGCGAGCGTCGTGATGGGTCGTCCCTGCCGGTCAACCACGCCGACGTTCAACTGCACGAGGTTCGACTCGACGGTGATCACGTCCTCGCCGGGCGGCGGTGTCGGCGGTGGCGTCGCCGTCGGCTGCTGCGCGTGCGCGACCGTGCCGAGGAAGGCGAACAAGAGCGCGACGAGGAGCGCGCTTCGGCGCGGACGACTTGCGGAGAAAAAGGACTGGAAGGACATCGTTAAAATTTCGCCCCGGACGAAAGCCGAAAGTATGCAGACGGCGCGACGGCATTGCAAGCGCGGCGCTCACGGGATCGAAGGTTTTGGTGCTCGGGCGGGGCGGCAAGTTGCTTGCGCGCTGAAAAAGTGCGGCACGCGTCGGGGATGATTGTTCACCACGGAGGACACGGAGGAAAGACAAAATTTGAAATCTGAGCTTTCACATTTCAGATTTGAAATTTCAAATCTAAAGTCTGAAATCTCGAATCAACTCTTCCTCCGTGCACCTCCGTGGTGAATCTCCGTTCTCGCTTGAGGCTTGGAATCTTTACGCGCGCTCGCCGAGCG
>JAVXVR010000020.1:0-10901 GCA_032230165.1 Acidobacteriota bacterium
CCTTAAACTGTTCTCATAATAGTTTCAAGTTATGCAGAAGCTCGCGGAAGTTTGCATCAGGCGTCCCGTGTTCGCGGCGATGATCGTGCTGTCGCTGGTCGTCGTCGGCGCGTCGAGCTATTTCAACCTCGGCGTAGATCGTCTGCCGTCGTTCGACATGCCGACAGTGACGGTGCGCACCAACCTGCCGGGCGCGTCGCCCGAAGAGGTCGAGTCGGTCGTCTCGCGGCGCATCGAGGATGCGGTCAACACGGTCGAGGGCATCGAGCAGTTGCGCTCCGTGTCGGGGCAGGGCACTTCGTTCGTCATCGCCACGTTTAGTTTGAGTCGTGACGTTGAGTCTGCCGCGCAGGACGTGCGCGACCGCGTCTCCGGCGTCGTGCGCGATCTGCCGCCGGACGTTTTGCCGCCCGTCGTCTCGAAGTTCGACAACGACTCGACGCCCGTCATCACCGTCGCGCTCACGGGCAATCGCTCGGTGCGCGAACTATCGGAGATCGCCGATAAGACCGTCAAGGTGCAATTAGAGCGCGCGTCGGGTGTGGGCGACGTGAACGTAGTCGGCTCGCTGGATCGCGCCATCAACGTCTGGATCGACTCAGAACGACTCGCCGCCTACCGCATTCCGATCACGCAGGTGCGCGCCGCGCTCACGCGACAGAACACGGACATTCCGGGCGGCTTAGTCCAGACGGGGAAGCGCGAGCTATCACTGCGCACGCTCGGTCGCTACACAGACCCGCGCGAGTTTACCGATCTCGTCATCGCGAACATCAACGGCGCGCCTGTGAAGCTGAGCGACGTGGGCAGAGTCGAGGACGGGACGAAGGAGCAGCGGTCACTATCGCGCCTGAATGGCGTGCCGACCGTCTCCATCGAGATTCGGCGGCAGACGGGCGCAAACACGGTCGCCGTCATCAACGCCGTCAAACAGGAACTCGCGCGCGTCGCGCCGCAACTCCCTGCGGACGTGAAGCTCGAAGTCATACGCGACCAGTCGCGCTACATCAACGAGGCGCTGCACGAGATCAAGCTGCACTTGATCCTCGGAAGCCTGCTCGCGTGCCTCGTCGTGCTCGCCTTCATGCGCTCGTGGCGCTCGACCATCATCGCCGGGATCGCCATCCCGTGCTCGGTCGTCGCGACCTTCGGCATGATGCGCGCTTTGAACTTCACCTTGAACAGCGTGACGATGCTCGCGCTCGTGCTGATGGTTGGCATCGTGATTGATGACGCCATTGTCGTGCTGGAAAATATCTTCCGCTTCGTCGAAGAGAAGCGTATGCGACCGATGGAGGCGGCGCGCGAGGCGACGGCAGACATCGGGCTCGCTGTGCTGGCGACGACCTTCTCGCTCGTCGTCATTTTCCTGCCCGTCTCGTTCATGTCTTCGATTTCGGGTCGCTTCCTCTACCAGTTCGGCATCACGGCGGCGGTCGCCATACTCGTCTCGCTGCTCGTCTCTTTCACCCTCACGCCGATGATGAGCGCGCGGCTGTTGCGCGCCGAAGACGCAGCGAAAGGCGGGCACGCGAAAGACGAGACACATGACGGGGCTGCGTCGCGCGGAGGTTTCTACGGCTACGTCGAGCGTTTCTACCTGCGCCTGCTCCGCCTCGCGATGCGCCATCGCGTCGCGGTCGCCTTCCTCGCCGTCTGCGTCGTCGCGTCGTCAGTGCCGTTCTACCACGCGGTCAAGCAGGAGTACATCCCTTCGGACGTTGATGAGGCGGAGTTCGACATACAGATCAATGCGCCCGAAGGCACGAGCCTCTCCGTGATGGACGAGGCGATGCGCTCGATTGAGAAAGATTTGACGACGACGCCGGGCGTGCGCCTGATACTTTCGGGCGTCGGCGGCTCCTTCCTCGGTGGAGTGAATCAAGGCTCGGTCTATGTCCGCATCGCGCCGCACGAGGAGCGCACGCTCTCGTTCACACGCTTCTGGAATCAGCTCCGCGCCGGGCATCCTCTCGAAGCCTTCCATCATAACTACTCACAGCGCGACGTGATGCAGGAAGTCCGTCGGCGACTTAAAAAATACTCGCCCTTCCGCGCGAGCGTCCGCAACGCGCAGTCAATCAACCTCGGCGGCGGCGGCAACGACATAGACTTCTCGATCCGTGGACCCGACCTTCAGTCGCTCTACACCTATGCCGAGCAACTTCGCCAGAAGGCGTTGACGCAGCAGATTCCCGGCATCGTTGACGCCGACACGACGCTCAAGCTCGACAAGCCGGAGCTGAGAGTCGAGATCGACCGCGCGCGCGCCGCAGACCTCGGCGTGGACGCTTCCGACATCGCCAACTCCCTGCGCCTGATGGTCGGCGGCGACAGCCGTGTGACGCGCTACCACGATCCGACGATTAACGAAGACTACGACGTGGAGCTGCGACTCACCGAGCGCGACCGCGCAGACCGCGAGACCATCTCGCGCCTGCTCGTCCCCTCTTCGCGTGGCGGACTCGTCTCTTTGAACAATCTCGTCACGATCAAGAACGATGTGAGCCCCTCGCGCATCGACCGCCTCGACCGCCAGCGTCAAGTCTCTTTGCGCGGCAACGTCGCGCCGGGATTTGCGCTCGCCGACCGCATCGCCGCGCTGCGTGCTGAGGTTGGCGCGATGCACCTGCCCGCGGCGTACACGACGGCAATTTCGGGCAAGGGGCGCGAGCTGGAAAAAACCTTCTACGAGTTCATCTGGGCGTTCATGCTCTCGATTGCGTTCATGTACATCATCCTTGCGGCGCAGTTCGAGTCGGTCGTCCACCCCGTCACGATCCTCTTGAGTTTGCCGCTCGCCGTCCCCTTCGCACTTCTTTCGCAGTGGATGATGAACGACACGCTGAACCTCTATTCGGCGTTAGGCGTGCTTGTCTTGTTTGGCATCGTCAAGAAGAACTCGATCTTGCAGATCGATCACATGAACAACCTGCGCGCCGAAGGGTTCGAGCGCGCAGAGGCTGTCATGCTCGCCAACCGCGACCGCCTGCGCCCGATCCTAATGACGACGCTCGCGCTCGTCGCCGGCATGACCCCGCTCGCGCTGGGGACGGGACCCGGCGCGGAAGAGCGACGATCAATCGCCGTCGTCGTCATCGGCGGGCAGACGCTCTCGCTGTTGCTGACCTTGATCGCCACGCCCGTCTTCTACACCGTTTTCGACGATCTCGCCTCGCGCGAGTCGTGGCGGGGTGCCGGCGCGCGAGTCAGAGCGATCACGGCGCGGCGTCGGCGTCGTAGAAGCGCGGCGCAAGTTGACACCGCCCCCGCCGCGCATGAAGATGTCGCACTCGAAACCGATTTGGTCGAGACCGAGAGTGTCGAAGTCGGCGCGAGCAGCGGCGACTGAGGTTAAGCCCTACCGAATGGCGGAAGCGCGCAAGCAACAACAGATCGTCGGGCGTCCCGTCCCGCGCAAAGAGGGGCGGGCGAAGGTGACGGGCGCGGCGCGTTACGTTGACGATCTCACCTTCCCCGGCATGATTTACGGCGCGACCGTGCGCTCTACGCAGGCGCGCGGGCGGATCAAAAATATCAACTTCGGCGACCGGATACCGTGGGATGAATTCGTCATCGTCACGGCGAAAGATATTCCGGGCACAAACGCCGTCGCACTCATCCTGCTCGATCAGCCGTATCTTGCCGCGGAGTTCGTCAACCACCCGGAAGAGCCTGTGCTGCTGCTCGCGCACCCCGACAAGCATCTGCTGGAGCGCGCGCGCCGCGCCGTCCACATAGAGATCGAACCGCTGCCGCCAGTCTTCACGCTCGACGAGTCGCTCGCGCGTAAAGAGATCGTCTGGGGCGAGGACAACACGTTCAAGTCGTACCTCGTGGATAAGGGGAACGTTGACGAAGTGTGGTCGCGCGACGATGTCGTGATCGTCGAGGGCGAATACCGCACGGGCGCGCAGGAGCAGCTCTACATCGAGACGAACGGCGTCATCGCCGTCGCGAACAGTGAGGAGGGCGTGACCGTGTGGGGCTCGATGCAGTGCCCCTACTACGTCCACAAAGCGCTCATCAAGCTCTTCAATCTCCCTGAAGACAAGATTCGCGTCATCCAGACAGAGACGGGCGGCGGCTTCGGCGGCAAGGAAGAGTACCCCTCGATGGTCGCCGGTCACGCCGCACTGCTCGCCTTAAAATCCGGCAAGCCCGTCAAAATAATTTACGACCGCGCCGAGGATATGGCGGCGACGACCAAGCGTCACCCTTCGCTCACGCGCCATCGCACCGCCGTCACACGCGACGGGAAACTTCTCGCGCAGGAGATCGACTTCGTCATCGACGGCGGCGCATACGCCACGCTCTCGTCCGTCGTCCTCTCGCGCGGCACGATCCACGCGGCGGGCCCCTATTTTTGCCCAAACGTGAGGATCAACGCGCGGGCGTTGGCGACAAACGCCCCGCCCCACGGCGCGTTTCGCGGCTTCGGCGCGCCGCAAAGTATCTTCGCTTTGGAGCGGCACATGGACAAAACGGCGCGCGCCATCGGTCTCGCGCCGGAAGAGTTTCGCCGACGCAACTTCATCCGCGAGAATGAGACGACGGCAACCGATCAGGTCATACGCGAGCGCGTTGACATGGACGGGCTGCTGGCGCGCGCCTTCGAGCTGTCAGGCTATACGGAGAAGCGCGAGCGTTTCGCGCGCGAGAACGCGACAAGCGCGAAAGTAAAACGCGGCATGGGCTTCGCCTCGTTCATGCACGGCGCGGGCTTCACAGGTTCGGGCGAGGTCTTCCTGCAATCCATCGTCGGCTGCGAGGCAACTGCCGATGGGCAGGTTCACGTGCTCGCCGCATCAACGGAGATCGGGCAGGGCACGAACACCATCTTCGCGCAGATCGCGGCGGAAGCTTTGCGTCTCGACTACGACATGATCGAGATCGTGCAGCCCGACACGGCGGCTGTGCCGAACAGTGGCCCCACGGTCGCCTCGCGCACCTGCATGATCGTTGGCAAGCTCGTCGAATCAGCCGCGCTGGGCTTGCGTCAAACGCTGCAAGGCGCTGGTCTGCTCGGTGAAACTTACACGCACGACGAATGGCGCGAGGCGTGCCGTCGCTACACGGAAGAGCACGACGCGCTTAAAAGTTTCAGCCAGTACAAGCCGCCGCCCGGTGTGGTGTGGGACGAGGGCAAGTACAGGGGCGACGCCTACGGCGCATACGCGTGGGCGGTTTACGTCGCAGAGGTGTCGGTCGATCTCGTCACCTACGAGGCGCACGTCGAGGATTTCGTCGCGGTACAGGAAGTCGGTCGCGTGATCCATCCAGTGCTCGCGGCGGGTCAGATCGAGGGCGGTGTGGCGCAGGCTATCGGCTACACGCTTTATGAAAAGGTCGCGTGGCGCGAGGGGCGCATGGCGAATAGCCAGATGACCAACTACATCATGCCCACGTCAGTCGATCTCCCGAACATCCGCGTCCACTTCGAGGAGACGCCCTACCCGTTTGGTCCCGACGGCGCGAAGGGCATCGGCGAACTCCCGATGGACGGAGCCGCGCCCGCGATCCTCAACGCCATCGAGAACGCGACTGGCGCGTCTTTCACGCACATCCCGCTCATGCCGGAAGACTTGATGGATGTGCTCGCAGGAGACGGCGCGTGAGCGAAGGCGCGGACAAGGTCACGATCAACTGCACGGTCAACGATGAGCCGCGCACGTTCGAGTCGTACCCGATGGCGCGTCTGCTCGACGTGCTGCGCGAAGAGTTGCGACTGACAGGCACGAAGGAGGGCTGCGGCGAGGGCGAGTGCGGCGCGTGCTCTGTTCTCATCGACGGCGTGCTCGTCAACAGTTGTCTCGTGCCCGCCGTTCAGGTCGAAGGCGCGCAAGTGAAAACCATCGAGGGCATCGCGACGGGCGATCAGCTTCACCGCGTGCAGGAGGCTTTCCTGGAATGCGGCGGCGCGCAGTGCGGCATCTGCACGCCCGGCATGGTCATCGCCGCCGTGAGTTTATTAGAGCGCACGCCCCAGCCGACCACAGACGACATCCGCGCAGGGCTCGCCGGAAACTTATGCCGCTGCACCGGCTACATGAAAATCTTTGAAGCGGTCGTAAGAGCCTGCCAGACGGGCGGAGGTGAGTCTTGAGCCGACAAAACGCGACGCCGCTTCCCGCGCTCAACTCACGTCGCTCTCCTCGAAGCTCTCCGCGAATGCTCTATCTAGGGACTTGGCTCGCCCTATGGGTCGTCCTTGTCGCGCTGGTTCTGTATCCCGTCAGTACGAACATGCTGCGCGCGTGCGTGCTGCTCTGCCTCTTGGGGTTGTGGAGCGGCGCGTTGTTCCTCTTCTGGCGCAGGCGAGCCGTCTGTTATTCGTGTCTCGCTTTAGCTCTCATCGCGCTCGCGCTTCTCTCGCTGCCGGGTCGCGCGAGCGACGGGGCGACGATGCGCCGCGCTTACGTCGCGTCGCTCGCGCGCTACGAGGGAACGCGCTACGTCTGGGGCGGCGAGAACGGTTACGGCATAGACTGTTCGGGGCTGGTGCGGCGCGGGTTGATCAATGCCGACTTCCGTCAGGGCATCGCGACCGCCAATCCGAAGTTGCTGCGAGAAGCTTCGTCTCTATGGTGGCACGACGCTTCCGCCAGGTCTCTGCTCGAAGGCTACAGGCAGAAGACCAGAGAGATTCTTTCCGCTCCGAGCATCAACGAACTCGACCACTCGAAGATTCTCCCCGGAGACATCGCCGTCACGGCGGACGGGCTGCACACGCTCGCCTACGTCGGCGACGCGACTTGGATCGAAGCCGATCCCATCCCGATGCGCGTCGTCACAGTTAAGGCTCCGTCTGGTGTTACATGGTTTAAAGTACCTGTACACATCATGCGTTGGAGTCAGTTCGAGCGCGAAGGATAAGACGAACACTTGATTCTCGTATGAGAGCCTACGTCCCCGACTATGATCTGCGCGTGCCGCGCACGTTGAGTGATGCGCTCGACGCGATGGCGCGAGAGCCGGGCGCGTGGCGAGCGTTCGCGGGTGGGACGGACTTGATGGTCTTGTTCGAGGCGGGCGCACTCGCGCACAAAAAATTCCTGAGCATCTGGCAGCTCGAAGAACTCAGAGGCGTCGAGGTGACGGACGAGCATGTCACGCTCGGCGCGCTGACGACGTACACAGAGGTGCGGCGCGACGAAACTCTGCGGCGCGAGTTTCCCGCGCTCTGCGACGCGGCACGCGAGACGGGCGGCTGGGCGATCCAGAATCGCGGCACAGTCGGCGGCAACATCGCCAACGCCTCGCCCGCGGCGGATTCGCCCCCCGCGCTCATCATCTACGACGCCGAACTCGAACTCGTCTCGTCGGCGGGCGCGCGCTGGATCAAGTACGACCAGTTTCACACGGGCTACAAGCAGACCGTCATGCGCGCCGACGAGTTGATCGCGCGCGTGCGTCTCCGGCGCGAGCCGCGCGGGCGCGTGAGCTACTACCGCAAGGTCGGCACGCGCCGAGCGCAGGCGATCTCGAAGGTCTGCATGGCGGGGGCGGCACAGATGAGCGGCGCGCGCATCGAGTCGGCGCGCATCGCTCTAGGGAGCGTCGCGCCCACGGTCGTGCGCTGCGTGCGCACCGAAGAGATGCTCCGCGATCAAGTCATTGATGAAGGGCTCATCAAGGCTGCCCGCGCGCAACTCGCGGAAGAGATCGTGCCGATTGACGATATACGCTCGACCAGAGACTACCGCCTTCGCGTCGCCGCGAACCTGCTCGAAGATTTCTTGTCGAGCATCATCGCATAAAAAACTCGGTCGCTTCGATGAGCCAACCCGAATTCGTCATACGCGGTCACCGCGTCGTCACGTCCGGCGAAACTCGCGCGGCATCGGTTCACGTCCGAGAGGGTCGCATCCTTGCGGTTCGTGAGTTCGAAGACGTGCCGCGCGGGTGCGAAGTGTTCGAGGCGGGCGACGACGCCATCGTCATGCCGGGGCTCGTTGATACGCACGTGCACGTGAACGAGCCGGGGCGCGCGGGGTGGGAGGGCTTCGAGACGGCGACGCGAGCGGCGGCGGCGGGCGGCACGACGACGATTGTCGAGATGCCGCTGAACAGCATTCCTGCGACGACGACGCTTGACGCTTTTGAGACGAAGCTCGCAGTGGCGCGTGATAAGTGCGCGGTTGATGTCGCGTTCTGGGGCGGCGTCGTGCCGGGCAATACGCGCGAGCTTGCGCCGTTGACGGAGGCTGGCGTCGTCGGCTTCAAATGCTTCCTTGTCGATTCGGGCGTCGCGGAGTTTCCGTGCGTCTCAGAAAACGATCTGCGCGAGGCGATGCCGGAGCTGGCGCGACTCGACGCAGTGCTCATCGTCCACGCCGAAGTGCCGCAGCCGATTGAAGCCGCGAGCGCGCACGCGACGAAGGCTGAGAGCGATCCGCGCCGGTACGCGACCTTCCTCGCGACGCGACCACGCGCCGCCGAGGACGCTGCGGTCGCACAGATGATCCGCCTGAGCCGCGAGACGGGCGCGCGCGTCCACATCGTGCATCATTCTTCGGCGGACGCGCTGCCGCTCTTGCATGACGCGAAGCAAGAAGGCGTAATGATCACCGCCGAGACGTGTCCGCATTATTTGGCGTTCGCGGCGGAAGAGATCGCGGACGGCGCGACGGAGTTTAAGTGCTGCCCGCCGATCCGCGAGCGCGAGAATTGTGAGAGACTGTGGGCGGCGCTCGCGGAAGATGTGATCGAAATGATCGTCTCGGATCATTCGCCGTGCCCGCCGGAGATGAAGCGGCGGGAGACGGGTAACTTTCTCGAAGCGTGGGGCGGCATCTCTTCTTTGCAACTGCGTCTGCCCGTCGTCTGGACGGAGGCACGTCGGCGCGGTCACACCGTCGAGCGATTAGTCGAGTGGTTGTCGTCTGCGCCCGCGCGACTCGCGGGGCTCGACCGGCGTAAAGGCGCGATCCGCGCGGGCTTCGACGCTGATTTCGTCGTGTGGAAGCCGGACGAAAGTTTCCGCGTCGAGCCGCGAATGCTCGAACACAGGCACAAGCTCAGCCCTTACGCGGGGCGCGAGCTGGCAGGCGTGGTCGCGGCGACTTTCCTGCGCGGCGAGAAAATTTACGAGCGCGGCAAAATCGTCGGCGAGCCGAAGGGGAAATTTTTGCTGCGGGGGAGAGAAGGCGTTTGACCGATTTCACCGAACTCATCGATCTGGCTTCGGAGCGTCTGGGCGGAGCCGTCTTGTACGCGAACGACGACTTCTTCGCGCCGAAGGAGAATCTGTTGAAGCCGAGCGCGCCCGTCTTCCTCGAAGGCGAGTACACGGATCGCGGCAAGTGGATGGACGGCTGGGAGTCGCGCAGGCGGCGCACGCCCGGCTTCGACTGGTGCGTCATACGCCTCGGACTGGCGGGGCGCGTGCGCGGCGTCGTCGTTGACACTTCCTACTTTCGCGGCAACTATCCGGAACAGTGCTCGCTCGAAGCGTGCACGGTCGCGGGTCAACCCGGCGTCGAAGAGTTGATCGAAGAGTCGAACATCTGGACGGAGATTCTTCCCGTCTCACAGCTCGCGGGCGACTCGCAAAATCCCTTCGCTGTCGAAAGCGTTGAAAGGTTCACGCACCTGCGTTTCAAGATTTACCCGGACGGCGGCGTGGCGCGGCTGCGCGTGTATGGCGAGGTCGCGCCGGACTGGGCGCGGCTCGTGCGGCGCGGCGGCGAGATTGACTTGGCGGCGGTCGAGCACGGCGGGCTTGTCGTCGCGTGCAGCGACATGTTCTTCGGTCACCGACACAATCTGATCATGCCCGGTCGCGCCTTGAACATGAGCGACGGGTGGGAGACGAAGCGTCGGCGCGGCGCGGGTCACGACTGGGCGGTGATTAAACTCGGCGCACGCGCACGCGCCATCCGTCGCATCGAGGTTGATACGACGCATTTCAAAGGCAACTACCCCGACACCTGTTCGCTCGAAGCGTGCGCGCTCGCGGGCGACCCCGTGGCTGAGGCTGACTGGTCTTCGTTCGCGTGGCGCGAAGTCTTGCCGCGCACGAAGCTTCAGGCGCACACGCGCCACCAGTTCGAGGGCGAGATCGCGGGCGCGCCTGCCGCGACGCACCTGCGCTTCAACATCTACCCGGACGGCGGCGTGAGTCGCCTGCGCGTCTATTGCGACGTGGATGCGGGCGCAGTTTTATAATTGTAGGGGCAGGGCTTGTCCCTGCCCGCAGCGACCGCGAGGTCGCTCACACGATCCGACAGATTTCAACATCGAGAGGTCGTGAATCTTTTTTCGCGCTGGCGCGCGGCGGGCAGGGACCAGCCCTGCCCCTACAGTTATTCACCGCGCGATGAGTTGTCATCGGGGGCACACAGTGAAACAGGAAATCGAACGTCTGAACAATCTCACGCACGACGCTGCCGAAGCGGAGTTGTTGCAGTGCTGCGGCTCGACGGCGTGGGCGTGCGGGATGTCTGCGCGGCGACCTTTCGGCGACATGGACGACGTGATGCGCGCCGCCGCAGAGGCTTGGAGCGGGTTGGAAGAGCCGGACTGGCTCGAAGCCTTTAGCCGTCACCCGCAGATCGGCGAAAGCAAAAGCGCGACGGCGCAGACGATGGAAGAACAGGCGTGGTCAACGCATGAACAGTCTGGGCTGGACGAAACGGACGCGGCGGCGCGTCGGGAGTTGGCGGAGCTGAATCGCGAGTACGAGCAGAAGTTCGGCTACATCTTCATCGTCTGCGCGACGGGCAAGACGGCGGCGGAAATACTCGCGTTGCTGATGGCACGCATGGGGAACGATCCGGAAACCGAATTGAAGGTCGCCGCCGAAGAGCAGCGACGCATCACGCGTTTGAGATTGGAGAAACTTCTCTCGGCATGAGCAAGATCACCACGCACATTCTAGACATCTCGCGCGGGCGACC
>JAVXVR010000065.1:0-2584 GCA_032230165.1 Acidobacteriota bacterium
AGGAAGCCGACCGCGCCGCCCGCGAACGGCGCAAGGTTTTCGCGCGCGGCGAGCTTGCGCGCGCGGAAGTGTTCGCGTAGGAAATCCGTGGCGCGCATATTCGCATACGTCTCCGACGCGCCGCCGCGCTCGACGATTGTGTCGCGACCGCGACCGCGCACGATCATCTCCGGGTTCGCGCCGAGAAACGAGTAGCGCGCCACACGCTCGCCGCCCTCGACAGATTCGAGCAGGAATGCGAATTGCGCATCGCCCGCCACGCGCAGGAACGCGCTGACGGGTGTCTGCAAGTCGGCGAGCACGGAGCGCACGACCGGCACGACGTTGCCGCGCGATGCTTCGCGCTCAAACTCCTCGAATGTCGCGGGCTGGAGTGAAAGCATAAGAGCCGTGACAGGTGAACCGTAAACCGTGACCGGGAAAAACAAATTCCTCTTGTCACGGTTGACGGTTGACGGTTTACGAATCTGGATTGAGCAATCTATTCGCGTTGAGCCAGTGACCACCGTCGATGACGATGACGGCACCGTTGATAAAGGTGGCGGCGTCAGAGCAGAGGAAGACGGCGCAAGCGGCGATGTCTGCGACGCGACCGAAGCGCGCGAGGGGGATTCGCGTGCGAAGCTTCTCTTTGAGCGGCGCGGGCAGCAGACGCTTCATGCCTTCGGTGTCTTCGATGGGACCCGGCGCGATGGCGTTCGTGCGTATGCCATAGCCGCCCCACTCGACGGCGAGGTTGCGCGTGAGCGCGTCCACGCCAGCCTTCGCCGCAGAGGCGTGCGCCTGCATCGGCGTGCCGACGAGTTGCAGCGTCGCGCTGATGTTCAAGATCGAGCCGCCGCGCTTTTTCAGCTCCGAGAACGCGGCGCGGCAGACGTTGAACGTGCCCTTGAGATCGATGTCAACGACCGTGCCGAAACCGTTCGGCGACATCTCTTCCGCCGCGCACAGGAAATTCCCCGCCGCGCCGTTGACGACGATGTCGACGCGACCGTAACGTTCGACGGTCGCCGCGACCGCGCGCTCTACGTCCTCGAAGCTGCGCACGTCCGCCGCCACGGCGAGCGCGTCGCCGCCTCCTTGCCGGATCGTTTCGGCGGCTGGCTCAAGGTGCTCCATCTTGCGGCTCACGAGTGCGACACGCGCGCCCGCATCGGCGAGAGCGCGTGCGACCCCGCCCGTGATCCCTGTGCCGCCGCCCGTAATGAGCGCCACTTTGCCGGAGAGCACGTTATCGGCGAAAATTTTTTCTGTCATTTGCTGAGCTTGAGTTGAATGAAGCTTGAGCTACGAGGCGCGCGGCGTGGCGTGACTGTCTAACCGGCGCGGGCAGTTGCGGCGCGCGTCACTGGTTGCTGTTCGACGCGCCGGGCTTGGCGGGGATGGTCACGGGCTTACCGTCGTCTGCACGGACTCCGCCGCTTACCTCCTGACTGATCTGCTGCACGCGAAGCTGCGCCTCCTCGTAATCGGGGTTGTAGCTGAGCGCGCTCTGATAGTCCCTCAGCGCATCATCCAGCTTATGCGCGTCGTAATTGGCGGCTCCACGCCGCGCGTAAGCGTTCGCGACCGACTCGCGCAGAGAGTTATCGTCGGGGCTCTGCGCTGCCTGCGCTTCGAGCTGCCTGATCTCTGCGTCGAGTTTCGCGATGTCCAATAGCCCCGTCTGTAAGCCGTTCGAGTTGGCGGCAGACTGGTTGACCGCAGACTGATTCGACGCTGACTGATTCACGCCCGAACGCGCGCCGCCGCACGACGCGCACAACGCCGCGAGGCAACAAACGAGTGATAGCAATTTGATATTCAAGCTCATTGATGATTTGTCAGTTGTCCGTGGTCAGTTGTTGATTGTCCGTGCGCAGCGGTCGAGCTTTTTCTTTACGATCTAATTCATGCCAGTTTAATGTCCTCGCTAACTCGTGAACGACGAACAACTGACCACTGACCACGGACAACTGACAGCCTTTCACCCGCCCGCGATGTAGGGTCGCGACTGCACGATGTAGAGTTGCCCGCCCCTGTACGCCCATTCGATGTCCTGCTCTCGCCCGCCGAAGAGCCGTTTGATCTCGGCGGCGGCGCGCGCGAGTCGCCGGATCGTCTCATCATTAAGTACGACGCGGTCGCCCGTGATTGGAATCTCACGGACTCCGCCGTGCTCGTCGAAGGTGAGCAGGCTGTCTTCGTCCGAGCGCGTCAGGATACGCACGGCTTGCGAACGCGGATTGTACATGACCTGCTCGGCGACGCGCTGACCCTCAACCACTTTAATGCCAAGCCCGCGCTTCGCGCTGATGTAAACGCCCTCGGCGTTATCGCGATTGTAAGGGTCGGTTGTGATGAGCACGCCCGCGCTGTCGGCGTCTATGCCCTCTTGAATGAGGACGCCGGGATAGACTTTCGTGTGATCGATGCCGGCGCGTTCGCGCGCCTCGTAAGCCTCGAAGTTCCAGATCGAAGACCAGACGTTCTTGATCGCTTCGACGAGCTTGTCGTCTTCGCGGACGTTCGGCACGGTGTTGTAGAGACCCGCGCCGTTGAAGTTCGGCAAGTCCTCTGTGTTGGTGGAGCTACGCACGAACAC
>JAVXVR010000172.1:0-2892 GCA_032230165.1 Acidobacteriota bacterium
ATGGACGACAACGAAATTTTTGATCTGCTGATCGTCGGCGCGGGACCAGCCGGGTCTTTCGCGGCGGAACTGCTCGCGCGCTCTGGTAAGCGCGTGGCGCTGTTCGACGGTCGCCCGCCCGCCGAGCCGAAGGCTTGTGGCGGCGGCGTCACCTCGAAGGCGTTGAAGGCTTACCCGCACCTGCTCGAAGCCGCGGGTCGCACCGTCTCTGAGGTTGAGATGTTCTCGCCCGCAGGCGAGCGCGTGCGCCTCTCGTTGCGTGATCCCTTCGCCATCTATTCGCGCACGGCGTTTGACTCGCACCTGCGCGAGCGTGCGCGCGCGTCGGGCGCGAAAATCTACAGCGAGCGCGTGACGGCAGACTTCGCGCGGCGCGAGGGCGACGTTTGGACGGTTCGCACGCGCGACAAAAAAAGCGTGTGGCGCGGTCGCGTGCTCGTCGCGGCGGACGGCGCGAACAGCGCGGTCGCGCGAAGGTTAGCGGGCGCGCTCCCGAACTCGGAGATGGAAGTCGCCTTCGGCTATCGCGCACCGCTCCCGCGCGGCGCGGACGTGCCGACGGTCATCGCCTTTCTGCCCGGCTGGGTCGGCTACGCCTGGGCTTTCCCGCGCCTCGATCACGTCTCCTTCGGCATCGCCACGACACAAGACGACTTCGATCACCGCGCGCTCGATGCGCTGCTCTGGGATTTCATGATCGGCTACTACGCACAACGCGAAGACGACTCCGCGCCGCTCTGGTCAACGCTCAATGATGGCGGCAAGCGGTCGCAATCAGCCGACGAAAAAACACGCGACGTGGGCGTCGAAGAGCTGCGTGCGGGCGTGGAAGAAAAACTGCGTGGGACGGTTGACGCTTACGCGGCGCGCATCCCCGGTCTCGCGCCCGAAACGTGGGACGCGCGCCGCGTGTGCGGCGACGATTGGGCGCTTCTCGGCGATGCTGCGGGATTCGCCGACGCGGTGACGGGCGAGGGCATCTACTATGCGCTGCGCTCGGCGGAAGTCTTCGCCGAAAGTTTTCTCGAAGGTCGTCTTGCGTCTTACACAGAGCGCTGCCGCGCAGACTTCGTGCGCGAGCTGCGCCGCGCCGCGCAGATGCGCCGTCGCTTCTACGGAAAATTTTTCGGCGCACCCTTCACCGACCGCATGATCGATCTCGCGCGCCTGCACCCCGGCATACGCCGCACGCTGCGCGAACTCGTCGCGGGCGATCAGGGCTACCTCACGCTCAAGCGCACGCTCTCCCGCCGCGCCTTCTTGCCATTTTAATTTTGATTTTGAAATCTTAGATTAGGAATCTGGGATATCAGGCTTCGCGCAGCGTGTAGGGTGCGAGCCTGCGCCGTAGTTCTTCCGGGACGGGGACGCTCTCGAACGTGCCGCGCCGGACGGCGACGAGGACGAAATGCGCGTCCGCGACGATCTCGTCGTCGCCCTTGCGCCGCACCTCGAAGTTCAGGCGCAGAGACTTCGTGCCGATACGTCCGACGAAGGCAGAGACTTCGAGCAGATCGTCGAGACGGGCGGCGTGGCGGAAGTCGCATTCGAGGTGCGCGCGCGGCAGCCAGATGTCCAAAGCGTCGAACACGCGACCGTAAGGCAGTCCGATGGCGCGGAACAGTTCGGTTTCGGCGATCTCGAAGAAGCGTATGTACGCGCCGTAGAAGATGATGCTCGCCGCGTCCACGTCGCCCCAGCGCACGCGCTCCTCGATGCGAAATTTGTAAGATTGATCCATTGATTCATTTGTCTCATTGATCCATCGCGTCATTGTTTCAATGAATCAATGAGCCAAATGAATCAATGATTAAAATTCCTACGGCTGAATATCGCTCAGGAATTTCAAGAGCGCGGCGTTGAACTCTTCGGGTCGTTCGACGTTCGAGACGTGCCCCGCGCCTTCGATGACTTCGAGGCGCGAGCCGCCGATCTCGCGGCGCATGAGTTCCGCATCTTGGGGCGGCGTGATCTGATCTTCGCTGCCGACGACGATGAGCGTCGGTTGGAGGATGTTCTTGAGCATGTCGGTCTGATCCCTACGCTGTGCCATCCCGCGCAACGCCTGCGCCGCGCCCGCAGGGCTAGTCGTTAAGATCATCTCGCGCACGCGCTCGACCCTCTCAGGCTCTTTCATGTGCGTCGTGTGCGCGAGCAGCTTCGGCAACATCGCGTCGGCAATTACTGTCATGCCGTCTTTGAGCGCGCGCTGTGCGTTATCTTCACGCGCCACCTTTGCCTCTTCGGTGTCAGCTTGCGGTCGCGTGTCGGCGAGTATGAGTGCGCGGACGCGGCGCGGGAAGAGTCGGTAGAAGGCGAGCGCGACATAGCCGCCCATCGAGAGACCGCCGAGCACGGGTCGCTTGACGCCTAACTCGTCTAAGAGCGCCGCCACGTCGCGTGCCATCTCCTCCATCGTCGCGGGCTCTTCCGTCACGCTCGTCTCGCCGTGCCCGCGTAGGTCGGGCGCGATGACGCGGTGCGTCGCCGTGAGAGCTTCGACCTGCTCGCGCCACAGCGTGCGGTTGAACGGGAAGCCGTGCAGCAGCACGACGGGCACGCCTGAGCCAGACACGTCGTAGCCCACCTCGATCCCGCGCACGTGCCGCACTGTCATCTCCCCAACACTCCTTCGAGCTTCGCACGCGCGCACAGAAAGTAATGCCGACGGCGCGTGCGCGCGTCTGAATTTCGAGAACAAAGACGGCGAGGGTTTTTACGTGAAACTCAAATAACACGTGCGCGCCGCGACGGTCAACGGCGTCGAACCGCGCGTGGTATAATCGCATCTAAATTAGCACTCCCGAAAACGGTTTTTCCGGGGCGCATCCGCGCCGAAAATTTACGAGAGGGAACGAGCAGATGGGAAGCAAGAAGACGAAGACTGTCGAA
>JAVXVR010000260.1:0-4291 GCA_032230165.1 Acidobacteriota bacterium
TAGATACTGTGCGCTCGTCTAAGAGTGGTTGAATGATGCCTTCCGGCTACGCCTCCTGCGCTACTTCAACTACCTGCATCCGAGACCCTTCCAACAACTAACGCTCGCTTTAACCGATGCCCGCTCAACGGGTGATCAAATAAGGAACGAATATGCGAACTCCTCGGCAATTGATTCTGCTTGCCGCAGTCGTCACTGCGGTGTGCGCGATGGCATTTCACTCCAGCCTGACCGTTTCCAGTCAAAGCACGCCGTCCAAGACAGGGGTTACTAGGAATAAAACTAAGACCCCGCTCGGCACGGCGATTGAGAATTTCGACATTAGAAATAGTCAGGCGAGCCCGAAGAGCAGCGCGGCGCCGAAATCGGGCGGCGCAACGTCCGGCGAGTTGACGTTAGAGCCGCTCAAGCCACACACCGCGCTCCAGAGTCAGAGTCCGGGGGCTCTCGCGCTTCAGCAGTCGATGCGTGCCGCAGAGGAGAGCCTCGCCGCGCGCCTGCCGAGTTTGCAAGTTCAATACAACGATACGGTGCGCGTGCCCGAGATCGTCGGCGTCACGGGGAACAACGCCCTCTCGGCGGCTCAGCCCGGCGAGTCTAACGAGCACACGCTGCGCGGCTTCCTGACGGAAAACGCCGCGCTCTACGGCATGACTGCCCAACAGGTGGGGCAGCTCACGAAAGTCTCTGATTACACGAACCCCGCCGGTAACCTCTCCTTCGTCGAGTTCCAGCAAGAGGTCAACGGCATCCCGGTCTTTCAGGGCTACGTGCGCGGCATCCTCGCTGCTGACGGGCGACTCGTGCGCACGACGGGGCTGCTCGCCCCCGGCGTCCGCGCCGCCGACTTGACGACCACACCCACGCGTAGCGCGGCGGAATCGGTCGCCTCCGCGGCGACGACGATCCGTGTCGCCATCGATCCGGGCTCACTCAACGTTATCGATCGAGCCGCCGACGGTCTGTCTGAGATCGTCTCGCAAGGACCATTCACAGAGGAGACGAAGGCAGAGCTGGTCTATTTCCCGCTCGCGCCCGGTCAGTTGGTGCTCGCTTACTCGATGGTCTTGTGGGAGCCTGTGAACGCCTACTACATCATCGTTGACGCGAACACGGGCGAGTTGCTGTGGCGCAAGAACATCTCGCAGGAGCAGACGCAGTCGGTCACATACAACATCTATAACGACGATAGCCCGACGCCTTCCTCGCCGACGGCGTGTAGCGCGCCGACACCGTGCCCCTTGCCCCCCGGCATCACGCGGTCGAATATCACTGTGGTCAGTGAAAACGCTGCCGACAACCTCGGCTGGATTACCGATACGGCTCCAGCCGAGAACGCCCGCACCAAAGGTAATAACGTCGATGCCGGTTTAGACATATTTTCACCGAACGGGATTGATGGCTCCGAGGTTTTCGCGCCTAGTCCCTTGCCGACGCCGACGCCCAATCCGGATGGGCATGCCTTCGCTACTCTCCGTACCTTCAGCTTCCCTTACATACCCGACGGCGCCGCCGACCCGACCGGCTCTAATAACCGGACGGACGCTAACTATCGGATGGGCGCAGTCACCAACATCTTCTTCTGGTCGAACCGCTACCACGACCGCCTCTACGATCTCGGCTTCACCGAAGCGGCGCGCAACTTCCAGAACGACAACTTCGGGCGCGGCGGTCTCGCCGCCGATTTCGTCCGCGCCGAGGCGCAGGACTCTTCGAGCACGAACAACGCGAACTTCTCGACCCCTCCCGACGGACAACTGCCGCGCATGCAGATGTTCATCTTCACGACATCGCCTGTCCAACGTGATGGCGACCTTGATCAGGACGTGAACCAGCACGAGTTGACGCACGGCACGTCGACCCGCCTGCACGCCAACGCCAGCGGGCTGCAAACCCTCGAAGCGGGCGGCATGGGCGAAGGCTGGTCGGACTTTTATGCCATCTCGCTTTTGTCTTCCATCAACGGGACGGACACCGGCACGGGCATCTACGCCTACGGCGGCTACGTCACGAAGAATTACTACTACGGCATTCGCCGCTTCCCCTACGCGGTGAGATCAAACGTTGGCACGAACGGCAAGCCGCATAACCCGGAAACCTTCGCCGATCTCGATCCGACGCAGATCAGCCTGACCGACGGTGCATTCCCGCCCGCCTTTAACGGCGCGGCTAACGAAGTCCACAACGCAGGTGAAATCTGGTGCTCGTCGCTCTTGGAGATGCGCGCGCGCATGATCACGCGCCTCGGCTTCCCGGCGGGCAACACGCGCGCCTTGCAGGTGACGACCGACGCGATGAAGCTCGACCCCGTCAACCCGAACCAGCTCAACGGTCGCAATTCACTCCTCGCCGCCGACTGCGCGGGCTTCGCGGGCGCGGACGAGTTGGACATCTGGGACGGCTTCCGCGTGCGCGGCATGGGCTTCCGCGCGCGCTTCCGGTTGGGCATTGACGGTGTCCACAACGTCGAAAACTTCGAAGGTCCGAACCTCACGCTCGGTAACGTCACCGCGACGGAGACCACCGGCAACGGCAACAGCGTCTTAGAGCCGGGCGAGACCGTGACGCTCTCGATCCCGCTCTCCAACACCCTGTGCGCCACCTCGGCGACGAACACGTCCGCGACGCTTTCGCCCGGCGGCGGCTCCGCCAGCTACGGCAACGTCGCCCCCGGCGCGCTCGCGACGCAGAACATCACGTTCACCATCCCGACCAACACCTCCTGCGGCGCGTCGATCCCGATCAACATCAACGTCAACAGCGACAATCTGGGTCCGATCACTTACACCTACAACCTGCCCGTCGGTCAGCCCAACGCGCTCACGCCGTATCAGAACTTCGACGGCGTGACCGCACCGGCGTTGCCGAGCGGTTGGACGACCTCCCACACGGGCGCGAGCCTCGGCTGGGCGACCACGACGACGAACCCGGACACGCCGCCCAACGCCGCGTCCACGACCAACCCCGCCAACGCCGGCACGGGTTCTCTGACTTCGCCCGCGATCCCGGTTGACACCGCGCAGAGTCAGTTGAGCTTCCGCAATCTGTTCAACCTGGAGAGCGGCTTCGACAGCATGATCCTGTCGATCCAAATCGACAACGGGGCGTACCAAGAGATCACTGACGCGGGCGGCAGCTTCGCCTCCGGCGGCTACAACAGCCAGATCGGCTGGACGGGTCTCTCCGCAGGCACGACTGCCGCGCCCGCCTACATCACGACGGTCGTCAACCTGCCATCCGCCGCAAGCGGTCACATCATCCATTTGCGCTGGACGGTGATCGGCGACGCGAACACCATCGCGCCGGGAGCGGCGGGCGCGAGCATCGACACGATCTCGCTCTCGACGACGGCGCAGGCGTGCACGTCCTTCGGCGTCTCGACCGTCAACATCAGTGGTCGCGTCACCGATCCTTCCAACAACGGCATCAACGGCATTCAGGTGTCTTTGAGCGGCACGACCACGGCGACCGCGACAACGAGCGGCAACGGCAACTACACGTTCGGCAATCTGCTCTCCGGCGGCAACTACACCGTCACGCCGACGACGCCCGGCAACGAGTACACGCCGCCCAGCCGCACCTTCAACAACCTGACGACGAACGCGACGAACGCAGACTTCGTCTCCATCCCGGCAGCAGGCATCAGCGGTCGCGTCACCACGCCGAACAGCGCGGCGGGGCTCGACGGCATCACCATCACGCTCACCGGCACGCAGTCGGGGACGACGACCACCGCAGGCGGCGGCTTCTATTCGTTCAGCCCGCTGCCACGTCACGGCAACTATACGGTCACGCCTTCGGGCGGCAACAACAACTTCTCGCCGCCGTCTCGCACCTACAACGACCTGAACAGCGCCGTCACCGACGCGAACTTCATCGCGACGGAGGTGCTCGCCTGCAACGCCATCGGCTCGCCCGTCAACGGACAGATCGCCGCTGGCGACACGACGCAGCCCACCCGCATCTTCCGCAACGGTGTGCCGAGCGATTGCGGCGGCAGGCCCTTCCCCGGAACGAACGCCGACGGAACGCCGGTGGTTCGTCGCTTCGACCAATACACGTTCGTCAACAGCAGCGGCAGCGCGCTCTGCGTCAAGGTCACGCTCAAAGCCGACAACTCCGGCATCCACAGCGTGGCTTATCTCGGCTCTTACGACCCCAACAACATCTCGCAGAACTACCTCGGCGACCTCGGCGTGACTTACACCGCCAACACGGAAGCCTCCTACTCGTTCACCGTGCCCGCCGGGGCGACCTATGTCATCGTCGTGCACGAGATCACGCCGAACAC
>JAVXVR010000263.1:0-6580 GCA_032230165.1 Acidobacteriota bacterium
CCAGTACGAGCGTTTCGACCCGACGCTCGAAGCGCGCGACATCCTCGTGCTCGAAGACGGTGTGGCGCAGCAGGTGCAGAGCGTCACGCGCGCGCCCGCCAACGTCCTCGTCGTCTTCGACATGGGCAGCAAGGTCTCTGCCGCGACGCGCAACGACTCGACGGCGCGCGAGGCGGCGACGCGACTGATGGCGACTTTGCGCTACGGCGACCGCGTTGCCGTCATCCAGAACAGCCGCCACGTCGAGCTGTTGCAGGACTGGACGGACGATCTCGGTTTCGCCGCGCACGAGTTGAAACTAAAATTCTTCACCGCCGACCGCTCGCGCCTCTCCGACTGCCTCGCGCTCGCGGCGACGAAGTTGCGTGAGCAGCCCGTCGGCAACACGCACGTCGTCGTCTTCACCGATGGGCTAGAGGTTCAGTCGAAGGAAGAGATCAGTGCGGGCACGATCAAAAAAGAAGCACTGCAAGCCCTCGTCGCCACGCAGGCGAGCGTCCACGTCTTCTCATTCGCCTCGCTCGTCAGCGACTTCGTGCGGATGCGTAATCATCCGGTGAGCATGGGCGCGACCGGCAGCACCGTCAAAGTTGTCATAGACACCGACGCCGGGATGCGCCGCTGGTTTCGCGCCTACGCGCGCGCCACCGCGCAGCGCGAAGACCAGCTCGCCGCGCTCGCCGAGGAAGTAGGCGGGCGACTCCTCCAACCGCGCTCGCCCGACGAGATCATCAAACTCACCGAGCGCGTCGGGCGCGACATCAGCGCGCAGTACATCATTACCTACAAGCCGCAACGCCCCTTCACGCCCGACTCGAAAGGTGAGCGACGCCACGTCGCCGTCCGCCCCCGCCGCGCCGGACTCGAACTCGAAGCCTTACGCACCATCGTCACTGTACCGATGACGTGACTGGAAGCAGCTTGATTCGAATATTAGGCTTTTAATTAAGTAATTGTTCAGATAAAGTTGAGGGCATGGCTACGAAAGAAGAGATCAAGTCGGAGATCGAGAAAGTGCCGGAGGAGCGCTTGGCGGAGTTGTATCAAATCGTGAGGAGATTCGCCCAGTCCAAGCCTTCGTCTTCAAAGCCTACTTTGATGTCTAAACTAAGGCGCGTCCGTATCAGCGCCCCGCCTGATTTTTCCGAAAATATTGATCTCTACCTGACCGGAGAGAAGACCGTTGAATAGAGTTTTCATCGACACCTCATTCGTCGTGGCTCTCGTCAACGAGAAAGACCAACATCACCAGCGCGCAGCCGAGTTGGCTGACTTGTTCGACGGCTTCCCGCTAATTACAACTGACGCCGTGCTCCTTGAGGTCGGAAACGCTCTGGCAAGGAGTTTCAAGTATCAGGCGTCGGAGATCATCGAGGACTTCCTTACTTCCGACGAAGTGGAGATCATGAATCTCGACGCCACGCTGTTTCAAACGGCTTTTGAGATGTACCGCGCGCATCAAGATAAAGCCTGGGGCATGACCGATTGCCTCTCGTTCATTGTCATGCGTGAGCGCGGCATTGTTGACGCACTGACAAATGATAAAGATTTTCGTCAGGCAGGATTCAACGCGCTGATGCGCGAATCGTAAAAGCCTGCCACGTCGTTCGAGCCGACCGCGAGTCAGCCTGCCATCAGCCTCTCTACCTCCTCGATCCCCTTCGGCACTTTTGCAGTGAGCACGCGGTGTCCGTCTGTGGTGACGAGCACGTCGTCTTCGATGCGGACGCCGATGCCGCGATACTTGTCGGGGATGTTCTCGGAGTCTTCGGCGATGTAGAGCCCCGGCTCGACCGTGATGACGACGCCGGGCGCGAGGGGTCGCGCCTTGCCTTCGAGTTGGTAGCGTCCGGCGTCGTGCACGTCCAAGCCGAGGAAGTGTCCGATGCCGTGCATGAAGAAGCGTCGGTAGGTCTTCTCCTCGATCAGTTTTTCCACGTCGCCCGCGAGCAGACCGAGCCGCACCATGTTTTCGGTCAGAAGCTTAATCGCGTGGTTGTTCAAATCCTCCATCGTGACATTGGGCTTGACTATCTCGACGCACGCGACTTGCGCCGCGAGCACCGCGTCGTAGATGTCGCGCTGCGCCGCAGAGAAGCGACCGTTGACGGGGAAGGTGCGCGTGATGTCCGAAGCGTAGCCACGAAACTCCGCGCCCGCGTCAACCAACAAGAGATCGCCGTCGCGAAGCTCTGACTCATTCGTCACGTAGTGAAGGATCGTCGCGTTCGCGCCGCCGCCGACGATTGAGCCGTAAGCCGGGGCAGCCGCGCCGCTCCGGCGGAAGTGGTATTCGATGAGAGCCTCGATCTCGTATTCCATCATGCCCGGTCGCACGGCTTTCATCGCCTCGACGTGCGCCTGCGCCGCGATGTCTGCCGCGCGCTGCATCAACTCGATCTCTTCGTCGGATTTAACGAGCCGCATCTCGCCGAGGATTGCGCCGGGGTCTGTGATCGCGTCGGGCGCTGTGTACTGTCGGCTGCGCGTGCGCATCTCGCCGATCTGCCGGACGAGCATTTCGTCCAGGTCGGCGCGCACGCCGAGACGGTAATAGACGTTGCGCGCGCCGTTAATCAGCTCTGCGAGTTTTTCGCGAAACTCCGCGACCGGAAACGCCGCGTCCGCGCCGTGCCGCGCGAGCGCGCCTTCGACACCGGCGCGCTTGCCCACCCAAGTCTCCTGCTCCGCATCGCGCGGGCGCACGAAGAGCGTAAACTTGTCCGCATCGCGCGATGGCGCGACGACGGCAATCGCCTCCGGCTCGTCGAAGCCCGTCAGGTAGTAGAAGTCCGAGTCTTGACGGTAGCGATAGTGCGTGTCGTTCGAGCGCGTGGCTTCCGGGGCGGCGGCGATGATGGCGACGGAGTCGGGCTCCATGCGCCGCATAAACTCTGCGAGCTGCGTTCGTGGCATGACACATCTCCTATGGAACGATTTACCGCGACAGTTTAATTGACTGTGCGCCGCGACTCAAAGCTGCGGCGCGGACGCGCGGCGGCGACGCGATGTAGAGACGCATGAACGAATCCCCGCCGTGACTTTGAAGTCGCGGCGGGGATTCGCGCGTGTTGTGATGTTAGGACTTTCCGTTTGAGAGACGTTAAGGCGTCGTGCCCTTCGGCGCTTCGGCGACGGTCTTACCTTCGGTGTTGAGGACTTCGACCGCTCCGAACTTCTCAAGGATCGATTTGATCTTGCTGGCGTCGCCGACGACGACCACCTGCTGCGTCTCCGGGTTGACGTACTGGCGCGCGACGCGCTGCACGTCCTCGGCTGTCACAGCCATGATCTTCGACGGGTAGGTCTCCCAGTAGTCCGCCGGGAGATCGTAGATTTTACGCAGCATCGCGTAGTTCAAAAGCTGCGAAGGGCTCTCCAAAGAGAGGGCGAAGCTGGAGACGATGGCGCGCTTCTTCTCTTCGAGTTCGGCGTCTGAGACGCGCTCTTCGCGTATGCGTCGCAGCTCGCGGATCAGCTCCGTCATCGCGCCCTCGGTCACGTCCGTGCGGAAGTCGCCGCTGGCAGACCACGGACCCGGATACCTGAGCGCCGTGAAGCCGCTATAGACGCCGTAGGTGTAGCCCTTATCTTCGCGCAGATTCATGAAGAGACGCGCCGATGCGCCGCCGCCGACGATTGTGTCCATCACGACGACGGGCACGTAGTCGGGGCTGCGACGATCAATCGCGATGTTGCCCATCGTGATCGTCGATTGCACGGAGCCGGGTCGGTCGATCAAAAAGATGTGCTTCGTCGTCGTCGGCTGCGGATTCGCCGGAAACGTCTCTTTGAAGTCCGTCCGCTTCCAGCCCGCGAGCGCCTGCTTGAGCTTGGCGATCACTTCCGTAGCGTTCACGTCGCCCGCGATGCCGAGGTAGGCGTTCTGCGGGACGTAGCGCGCGTTGTGCCACGCGGCGAGCATTTCGGGCGTGAGCTTATCTAAGACTTCCGGCGTGGTGGCGACGACCGAAGCGGGGTGCGTGCCGTAAACCGCCGCCCTGAAACGCTCGTCCGCGAGGAACGACGGATCGGTGCGCTGCTGCTTGAGCTGCGTTTTGATGCGCGTCTTGAGCTTCGTCAACTCTTCCGCCGGAAACGCGGGGTTCGTGAGCACGTCCGTAAAGAGCGCGAACCACTGATCGAAGTTGTCCGACAGCCCCGAAGCGTTCATCGCGGCGGCGGCTGAGCCGTAGCCGGACGAAGCCGAGAGCGTCGCGCCGAGACGATCAACCTCTTCGGCGATCTGCCGGCTCGTGCGCGTCTTCGTTCCTTCGCGCAGCATCTGCGCTGTGACGTTGGCGAGACCGTGCATGTCCGCCGGCTCGAAGATGGGACCCGCGCCGCTGATGTTGAGGCGGACGGCGACCGTGGGGAAGCGATGGTCTTCGAGGATGAGCACCGTGAGACCGTTATCGAGCGTCGCCTCGACGGGCTTCGGCAACTTGACGCGCAGCACGTCTTTGGAGACGGGCGCGCGGTTCTTCCGCTCGACCTTGCTGCGCGAGACGGACTTGTCCTGACCGGGCGCTTGGGGTCGCGCCGTGCCCGCGAGCGAGACAAGCGCGACGGGCGCGAGCAGCACGGCGGCGAGCGCGTTCCTGTTGAGTCTGTTTAATAGTTTCATCGAGGTTTCTCCTTTCAACGCCCGCCCGTGCGAGTCGTGTTCGCCGTGCCGCCACCCGAAGTGGGGGCTGCTTTCGGTTTGGGCAGCGTCGTCACCACCGTCCGGTTAGTGTCCTTGAAGTAGGCGCGCGCGACGCGCTGGATGTCGTCTTTGGTCACGGCGTTGTACTTCGACTCGTAGGTGTTGATGAGGTTCGGGTCGTTGAAATAGACCGTGTACTGACCGAGCGTGACGGCGCGAGAGAGCGTGCTTTGCAGCGATTGTGCGCGACTGTTGCGCAGACCCATCCTCGCCTTCTCCAACTCCCAGTCGGCGACCGGCTCATTCTTCAGCCGCTCAAGCTCCGCATAGACCAACTGCTCGATCTGCGCGAGGTCTTTCCCCGGCTGCGCGAAGACGGCGATGGAGAACATCGAAGGTCCACGGCGCAACTCTGGTCCACCGAACGCGGCGGTCGCGACCTGCGCCTCCTTGACCATCTTCTGATAGAGGCGCGACGACTGACCGCCTGAGAGCACAGACGAGAGCACGCTCAGCGCGTAATAGTCGGGCGTGTTCGCCTGCGGGATTTTGAAGACGATGTCGAGGCGCGGCGTGCGCGCAAACGCATCCTCGATGGTCTTGCGCCGCTCCGCCTTCTGCTCCGGCTCGGTCATGTTGAGCGCGGGCGGCGCGGGCTGCGCCGGGATCGCCTCGAAATACTTCTTCACCTTAGCGAGCGCCTCTTCCGGCTGAAAGTCGCCGACGAGCGTGAGCACGGCGTTGTTCGGCGCGTAATAGATGCGGAAGAAGTCCGCCACGTCTTGAACGGTCGCGGCGTTTAAGTCGTCCATCGAGCCGATGACCGTATGCTTGTAGGCGAAGTTCTCATAGACGTTGTCGAGAATCGTCTCGTAGGTCTTGCCGTAGGGCTGGTTGTCGTCGCCGAGTCGCTTCTCTTCCTGCACGGCGTTGCGCTGGTTGTCGAGGTTCGCTTGATTGATGGCTAAGCTACGCATGCGGTCGGCTTCGAGGAAGAGACCGAGGTCGAGTTGGTTCGCGGGCAGCGACTCGAAGTAGTTGGTGCGATCCTGATTGGTCGTGCCGTTCATCGAGCCGCCGTTGTTGTCTACGAGGATGAAGTGCTCGCCCTTGCCGACGTTCTCCGAGCCTTGAAACATCATGTGCTCGAAGAGGTGTGCGAAGCCCGTCCTGCCTGCTCGTTCGTTGCGCGAGCCGACATCGTAGGTGACGGAGATGGCGTAGGTGGGCGCGGCGTGATCCTCCGACATGACGACGCGCAGCCCGTTCTTGAGTTTGTACTCTTTAATGGGGAGATGGATCGAGCGCGGCGCGCTCATCTTCTGATCGCCCTTCTGTGCTTTGGCGGCGTCAGCCTTCTGCGCGACGGCGAGCGGCGCGGCAGGCGTGAGCAGGCTCAGCAAGAGAAGGGACGACGCGAGAAATCTTCTCTGCATCACGTTCCTCCGGTGTTCAGGTTAAAACGGTTAGGCGTCCGAAGTTTTGAACTGAGAGTTCCAGGGGACGCGCGGGAGACTCGGCGTTGAGCGTTTAATTATACGGGTCGCGCGCCTTTAAGTTCCAGAACTTAGGCGGCGATTTCCGCCCCCCCGTGCGCGCGAGCCTTTCGCCCGCCGACGTTTCGCGCGATAATCCGTGCAAGCAGGTAAAACCTTATGGCGACGCAGACCGTGAACCCTAAAGCCGCGACGCAAACAGACGAGCGGGCGACGACTGGCGACGCGCGCGACGCGAAACCCGCGCCCTCCGAGCGCGACGCGCAGCACGGGCGTACAGAGATCGTCTCCTACGATCCGGCGACGAATGAAGAGGTGGGACGTGCGCCCCAGCGTTCGGCTGAGGAAGTGGCGGACGCGGTCGGGCACGCGCGCGTGGCGCAAAAGGGCTGGGCGGCGCAAAGTTTCCGCGAGCGAGGGCGCGTCGTCTTGCGCG
>JAVXVR010000309.1:0-4772 GCA_032230165.1 Acidobacteriota bacterium
GCTCCCTAATCGGGAAACGTCCACGCCTTTTTCGTCCGCGCGGTCTTTTGCTTAGTCGCTGCCCGGTGGTCTCGGCGTCGGCGTCGCGGCGGGCGTCGGCGAAGGCGTCGGCGAGGGCGGAGGCGTCGGCATCGCTTCGCGCGTGAAGCGCGGGAGTTGTTCGTCGCGCATCGAGAGCTGATAGAGCGCGGCGGCGATGACGATAGCGGACTTCTTCACGTCGTCTTCGATGACGCGCTCGTAGGTGTCGAGGTTCGTGTGCCACGTGTGCGAGCCATACTCGATGGGGTCTTGCTGGACGCCGATGCCGGGCAAGCCCGCCTGATTGAAAGAGGTGTTGTCCGAGCCGCCGAGCGCGCGGCTGCGCGTCGTCGCCGCTCCGACCACGCCAAGATATGCGAACGCGCCGACCGATTCGCGCAAAGGCACGGCGGCTTCCGCGGGTCCAAAGACCGACATGCCGCGCGCGCGACCCGTGCCCGAATCAATGTTGAAGTAGCCGCCGAACTTCGTGAAGTTGGGCTTCGGATTCTCGAACGAGCCGAAGTGCTCTTTGACGTAAGCCTGCGAGCCGAGCAAGCCCTCCTCTTCGCCGCTCCACAGCGCGACGCGGATCGTGCGTCGCGGGCGCACGCCGATGGCTTTAAGAATGCGCGCCGCTTCCATCATCGTGGCGCAGCCGATGGCATTGTCGGTCGCGCCCGTCGCAGAGTGCCATGAATCGAGATGCCCGCCGAGCATGACGACTTCATCTCGCTTGTCCGTGCCGGGAATCTCCGCGACGACGTTGTAGGCGGTCGTCCCTTCCGGAAAAGAGCGGTTCTGTATGTTGAACTCTAAGGTCACGTCGAGACCGTCCGCCAGCAGGCGCGAGACGCGACCGTAGTCCTCGTTGCGCAGGACGACCGTCGGCACAACACGGTTCACGTCGAACGTGCGGTTGTTGAAGGCGCGTATCTGCCCGTGCTCGCGCGCCGCGTCGTTGACGCGGACGAGCACGCCATTATCGAGCAAGAATTTATCCAACTGCTCTCCGATCTGCGCGTTGGTCAACTGTCCGGGCACGGGCGTTGGCGTCGGCGAAGGCGAAGGGCGCGGGCTAGGCTTCGCGTCCGGGTCGAAGCGCGGGCGCAGGTCTTCATCGCTCAGGCGCTTCGGGGGCGGCGTGATCTGGACGGGAATGATCGTGTGCTTACCGACGAAGACGATCTTCCCTTTCACTTTGTCGCGTACCGTGTCGAAGTATGCGGTGAGTTGTTCCTGCGTCGGTCGCTCAGGCAACACGATCTGGAAAGCCTGTCCGGTCGCCGCTCCCTTCGTACTCGGCGTCCAGGATAGAACTTCAAAGACGAGTGAGTCTTTGACGGGCGAGACGAGAAACCCGGAAGCGCGCTCGTTCACCCAGCCGGGATGACCGAAGTCCCACGGCTCCAGGTGCGCGTTCTCAAAGCCCCACGCTTGCATCTGCTTGACCGCCCATTCGCCCGCCGCCTTCAAGCTCGGCGAGCCCGTCAGGCGCGGACCGTACACGTCGGTGAAGAAGTGGAGCGTGCGCATGATCTGCGAGTTGTCCGTCTCTTCTTTGACGATCTTCGCGTTGATATCCGGGTCTGTGCGCTCCTGCGCTGTGATCCGCAAAGGGCTAACAGCGAACGCGCAGACGAGCGTGAGCGCGCAGAGCTTCGCAAGGTTTTTTCTTTTCATCTGTTTGTCTTCGGAAGCAAGAAGTGAGCTGTCAGAGCGTTGACGACTACCGCCTCGGCGGACGTTATTCAACTACAACTCGGAGAATATGCAAAGCCGCGCGCGCAGGCGACGAACGCACGCGCGCTTCCGTCGTCGCTTACAAACCCGCCATATCCCACTTGCGCACGACTTCCGTGATCAGGTTCGCCACCTTGTCCGACACCTTGTTGAAATATTCGTCAGCCTTCTTCTGATCAAACTTCGGGTAGCCCTGCCCCGGCTGGTAGAGACCAATGGACGACGGGAACGGCGTCGCCGACCATGTACCCGCGGGCGGAAATGGCGTGGCGAGATCGTCCTTGTAACGTTCGGGGTGGACGAGGCTCGGATCAATCGCCTGCACGAACGCCGTCTCGTTCAGACCGGCGTGCCCGCCGTCTTCGCCGAAGACTTCCTTCGTCACGTCCGAGGCGAACGACCACCAGTTGATGACGAGCGTGCGCACGTGCAGCTCGGCGGAGACTTCAGCCGCGACCGAGTTGAGAACTGCGGTCTGCCCGCCGCCGTGCCCGTTCAGGACGATGATGTTCTTAAAGCCGTTCTTCGCCAAGCCTTCCATGATCTGTTTGATGAACGGGCGGTACGCAGACTCCGTAATCTGAAACGCGCCCGGAAACGCTTCGAGACTGCCGGTCATACCGTAAGGCACGACGGGCGCGATCATGGCGTTGACGCGCGGCGCGATTCGTCGGGCGAGCGCGACGGGCGCGGTGATGTCCGCGCCGTTGTTGATGACGCCGTGCGGCTCTAAAGTTCCCGTCGGCAGCAGCACCGTCTGGATGCGCGCCGGCACGTACTCGCGAAACTCCATCCAGTTGACGCGCTCCATCTCGCGCGTCGAGATGTCGCGCGGCAGCGTCTGCGCCCGCGCGGCGGCGCTCGTCAAAGCGAAAATGAGAAAGAGAAAGATCGTCGCGCGTGTTTTCGTCATGGCGTCACCTCTTGAGCAGGATTTCGGACGCCGACCAAGTAACACAGACGCGCGCTGCGCTTAAAGCCCAGCGCCTCGAGTTGCCTCGACACGACGAAGCGCGGCGCGCGGAGTTGCTCAACTCCGCGCGCCGCGCTGCGTGTTCATGGCTGAGAAGATTTTTATTCCGGCAGCGACCACGTCTGCCCGATCTCCGTGACGGCGACGCGCCAACGCTGGTCGCCCGCCGCGTCGATCATCCGACGGATCGGTTCATCCACAGGCTCACGGCTCAAGCGGAAAGTCGCGTGGTGCATCGGCAGCACGTAGCGCGCGCCCATCTCGCGGCTCATCGCCCAAGCCTGTTCGGGGTTGGCGTGCGCATAGACATAAGGGTTGTACGCGCCGATGGGTAAGATCGCGAGCACTACACCAGCGTCGCGACCGCGCAGCCGCGCGAAGGCGTGCGTGTAGGCGGTGTCGCCGCCGAAGACGACGGCGCGTCCCTGCTTCTCGATGAGGAAGCCGCCGTAGCCGCGCCCCTTGTCCGTCAGACGACGCGCGCCCCAGTGGTTCACCTCGACGGACTCGACGCGCGCGCCTGAGACCTCAGTCGCCTGCCCCCACGCCAGCTCGTCCGAGCGCCGGAAGCGTCGCACGAGATCGAGGTTTCCGCGCTGCACGACGGCACGCGTGTTTCTCGGCAGACGCCTGAGCGTATTCAAATCGCAGTGATCCATGTGCGCGTGCGAGACGAGCACGGCGTCGAGTTGCGGCAGCTCTCGCACCGAGAGCGCAGGCTCGACCAGACGGCGCGGACCCAACGTCACGCCGCGCGCCAGCCGGACGCCGACGCGGCGACCCAAAGCCGGATCGGTCAGCAGCCAGGTGCCGTAGAAATTCATCAGCACCGTCGCGTGACCGAGCCACGCCACTGTCAGACGCTCGTTTGACCAACTTGCGGGATCGGGCTTGTGCGGCGCGGGCGCGATCAGTTCGTGCCGCTCCGCCAGACGCTCTTCGAGGAAACGCCGCCCAAAACGCCGCGCGAACCCCGCGTAAGTTTTCAGTTCACCCACCCTTGTGCTCATATCTTTGTTAGATGCACGAGACGCGCGCCGCGCTTATTACGGATTTCGGCATGAAGAGATTGATTCATTGATTCATTTTGTCATTGACCCATTGAAACGAATGACAAAATGAATCAATGAATCACTGAGCCAATTTTTCTCATCCTCAATCCGCAATCGCCTTCCTTCCTCCCCGTGTTGTATCCTCGCCGCGTCTTTACCTGTGCGATCTCTAAGAGAACCCCGGCGGAGGCTTTGATGCGTACAATTTTCCGCAGCCTGTTCGCGTTCCTGTGCGCGGCAGCGCTCTTTTTGATGATGGGCGCGCCGTCGCCCGCGCAAAGCCCGCCACCGAACGCGGCGACCAAAGCTCTGCACACGCTCTTCGAAGAGGAGTGGGAGTACGCGATGCGCGAGAACCCGACGTTTGCGTCATCGCTCGGCGACCGGCGCTACAACGAACGCTGGGACGACGTGAGCCTCGCGGCAATCGAGCGGCGACACGGGCACACGATTGAAGCGCTCAGGCGCATAGGAGCGATTGATCGCGCCGGGCTCTCGACAGCCGATCAGTTGAACTACGATCTCTTCAAGAAGGATTACGAGACTTCCGTTCAGGGTCACAAGTATCGTTGGTATCTCATCCCCTTGAACCAGCGCGGCGGCATTCAGACGGCGGACGACCTCGGCGAGCTACTGAGATTTGCGAACGCGAAAGACTACGACGACTGGATCGCGCGGCTCAGTAGTTTCCCCGCCTACATGGATCAGACCATCGCGCTCCTGCGCGAAGGCATACGCGTGAAGATGGTTCACCCGCGCATCATCTCTGAGCGCATCCCCGCGCAGATCGACAAGCAGATCGTCGCGAGCGCGGACGACAGCCCGTTCTTTCGACCGTTCAAACACATCCCCGACGCGCTGCCGCAGCCCGAGCGCGAGCGCATCACGACAGCCGCGCGCGCCGCGATTACTTTGAGCGTCGTCCCCGCGTTCAAAAAGTTCAGAGAGTTCTTCGTGAATGAATACATCCCCGCGTCGTACCC
>JAVXVR010000323.1:0-3108 GCA_032230165.1 Acidobacteriota bacterium
CATCTGACTCGCGCCTTCCGCTTTTCGCGTCGCACACAGCAAACACAAATTCTCTCTTGCTTTCCCTACCGCTCCCGCGCCACGCGTGCGAGAATGGCGCGCATGGCGGACACCACGGCGGGCACGCTCTACCTTGTCTCCACACCCATCGGCAACCTCGAAGACGTGACGCGCCGCGCGCTCGGCGTGCTCACGGAAGTTGACCTCATCGCCTGCGAGGACACGCGCCACACGCGCAAGCTCCTCGAACGTTACGGCATCAACACCAAGACCGTCAGCTACCATGAGCATAACGAGCGCGAGCGCGCTGGAGAACTCGCCGCGCGCATCAGTCAAGGCTTAAACGTCGCGCTCGTCTCTGATGCGGGCACGCCTGCCATCAGTGATCCCGGCTACCGTCTCGTGCGCGCGGCAATCGCCGTCGGCGCGCGTGTCGTCCCCATCCCCGGCGCAACCGCCTTCGTCGCCGCGCTCACGGCGTCGGGTCTGCCAACGGACGAGTTCTTCTTCGGCGGCTTCCTGCCCGCGCGCTCCACGCAGCGACGCGCGCGGCTCGCGCAGTTGCGCGCCTTTCCCGTCACGCTCGTCTTCTACGAAGCGCCGCACCGCATCACGGATGCCCTGCGCGACGCGCGCGAGATTTTAGGCGAACGCGAGGCGGTGGTCGCGCGCGAGCTGACGAAACTCCACGAAGAGGTTGCGCGCGGGCGACTTTCCGAACTGGCGGAGAAGTTTTCCGGCGATCACGCCGCGCGCGGCGAGATGGTCTTAATCATTGACCGCACGGTGATCGCGGACGCAGTCGGTGATCAATCAGACGCCGCGACCGAGAGCGTCGCCACACTCGTCGCCGCCTACGAGCGCGACGAAGGACTTGATCCGCGTGCCGCGCTCAAGCGCGCCGCGCGCCGCCTTGGTCTCAGCCGTGATGAAGCCTATCGACGACTCGTCGCCGAGCGCGCACAAAATGATCGTGAGTAACGTCCGCAGTAGTTTCGAGAGGAGGAGCGATGAGCGAGGAAGAAGAAGAAGCTCGAACTTTCAACGAAGAGCAGCGCGCGATCTTCGAGCAGCCCGACGACGCGCCCGTCAAGACCCGCCCGCGCACGCCGGGGGAGCGAAACGTGCCACAACCTAACCTAGATGACGTGGGCATTGATGGAGCGGGGGAGTCGCGTAGCAAATCCTGACGCGCGGGCGAACGTCACGCGCGCGCTTCACTGTGTCTTGACGTTCCCCTCTTTGAACAACTTGTCGAGCCACAGGTTCGACAGTTTCTCCTGCACGGTGTTGGCGCGCAGGCGTGCGTTCAAGTTTTGAAAGTCCACGCGGTCGAGCAGTTGATCTTGATTGAAGCAGGAGAAGACGAACGATTCCGCGCCCGTCTCCGGATCGACGTGCCGTTGCAGGCACTGCGCGCAGACCTCTTTCATCATGCACTGCATCGGGCTGTTGATTGACCCGACGCCGACGTGCGTGGGCTTGAGGTGCGGCGCGAGCACTTCGTGGCGCGCTTGCTTCACAGCCGCCATCATGCGATCCGAGCCGATGGCGATGATGCGGTCAACCTCGCGCAGGTCGAAGAGGGGCGGACGCAAAACTCCTTCGGCGTAAGTCTTAATCGACTGCACGATGTTGCCGCGAAAGTGATAGTCCTGCGGGCGGCGCGGCGCGATCTCCATCCCGGTGTCGGTTGACCAGATGACCTGATCGGTCGCCTCCTCGATCTCCTCGCGCTTGAAGAGGTCTTCACCTTTTTTGTAGCCCGCGAAATAGACGACGCGGCAGCCGTTCTCCTTGAGCGCCTTCGCGATGGAGAAGAGCACGGCATTTCCGAGCCCGCCGCCCGCCAAGAGCACCGTCTCGTCTTGCGGAATCTCGGTCGGCGTGCCAGTCGGTCCCATCACCACGACGCGCTGCCCCGCCTTCAACGTCATGCACAGGCGCGACGACACGCCCATCTCTAGAACGATCAGACTGAGCAAGCCTTCAGCCTTATCAACCCACGCGCCTGTGAGCGCGATGCCCTCCATCACGAGCTTCGTGTCGGCGACGACCATTGAGTCGGTCTCGTAATTCTGCAAACGATAGAACTGACCCGGCTCGAACTTGCGCGACTGCATTGGCGCGCGCACGACGACCTCGACGATGGTCGGCGTCAGACGATCAACCCGCACGACGCGCGCGATCAACTCATCGTCCAACTTTTCGACGAGCCGCGCGAAGCCGTCTTCACGCGCGCCTGTTTCTTGACTCGCGTTGCCCGCGTCGCTTGCGTCCGTGTTTTCGACCACCCCGATCTCTTCGGCGAACAGCGCGGCGACGTGCTCATAGCCGTCCTTGGCGGAAGCCATCGCCTTGACGACGTTTCCGGCGTAAACGGGATGGTTGTCGCCGTAGTACGAGATGAGACGCCCCTCGCTCTGGTACGAAGTGAAAAACGCGCGCTCGCCCTGCTCTGCGGGCACGAGCCTACGCGCGCCGTCCGCGACTTCGAGTTTGTGCGGCGCGAAGAACTCTCCCCACTCGTCGAGCGCGAACGTGCCCGGTCGCTCGCGCTCGTAGATCGTGTTCGGGCTCGTCCCCGCCGCCACGCAGACCGTGCGCGCTGGAATCCGCACCATCTCGCCCGAAGCCTTCCACTTCTTCGTCTCCGCGTCTAAGCGCATCCGCTCGAAGATGAGCGCCGCCACCGCGCCGTGCTCGTCTGCGATTGCCTCGACCGGGCTCATGTTCTCGATATAAGAGATGCCCTCTTCGAGCGACTTGACGACCTCTTCGTGGTTGAGACGGTACGCGGGCGAGTCCTGCAAACGCTTGCGATAGACGATCGACACGCCGCCCCACCCGCGCACGAGCGGCACAAAGTTCGGCTCTTCGTTCTCCGCCTGCGCGCGCTCGCGCTCTTCGCGAATGGCGCGACCGTGCGTGAGGAATTCGTCGTAAACGGCGCGCTCTTCCGCGTCGAAGCGTTTGAGAACCTCTTCCTCGCCAAACTCCGCGGACAGTTGTTGGTGTCGCGCGAGAATTTTTTCGCACTGCACGGGATAGTAGGCGAACAACTCCGTCGCCGTATCAATCGCTGTCAAGCCGCCGCCGATGACGACC
>JAVXVR010000356.1:0-4272 GCA_032230165.1 Acidobacteriota bacterium
GCTGCTGCGGGAGATTCCCCAGCCGGTCGGGAGCGCGTGGGGGAAATCTCGCGCCGCGTCGGTCGAAGCCCGCTGCGAATTCGCGCGAAAGTCCGGCTAGGTATCAGCGCTTGAGGCGGGTATGGTAATTGCTCAAGCGTGTATGTGATCCTCTAAAAGACCCGGCGCGGCGCGCTCCGGGCGCGCGCCAGGCGTTGGAACTTCCGCTAACTCCAAAATTTTATGGGCGAGCACGCCGTCAGTCAGCAACTCGACGAGCGCCGGCAGATGTCCTTCATGAGGGCGCTGCTCGAAGACCTGCGCGCGCTCGAACAGATGCTCGCGGCGGGAGACATAGAAGAGGGTGTGCGGCGCATCGGGGCGGAGCAGGAGATGTTCCTCGTCGGTCGCGACCTGCACCCCGCCTCCGTCTCGCCCGAAGTCCTGCGGCGCGCAAACGATCCGCGGCTCACGACCGAGATCGCAAAGTTTAACCTCGAAGCTAACCTCACGCCGCTCGATCTCGGCGGTCGCTGCTTCAACGAACTGGAGCGCGAGCTACGAGAACTCGTCGGACTCGTCCGCGCGAGTGCGCACGAGTGCGGCGCGGACGTTCTGCTCACGGGCATCCTGCCGACGCTCCAAAAGTCCGATCTCACGCTCGACAGTATCACGCCCTGCCCGCGCTACTACGAGCTGAACCGGGCGATCAGCAGCCTGCGCGGCGGAGCCTTCAACATCCACATCAAGGGGCTCGATGAGCTGACGGTCACGCACGACAACGTGATGATGGAATCGTGCAACACGAGCTTTCAGGTTCACCTGCAAGTCGGAGCCACGGATTTCGTCCCGCTCTACAACATCGCGCAAGCTGTGACCGCGCCCGTGCTCGCGGCGGCGGTCAACTCGCCGCTCCTGTTCGGTCAGCGCCTCTGGCAGGAGACGCGCCTCGCGCTCTTCCAACACTCCGTCGACGGGCGCTCGCCTTCGCAGTTGCAGCGGCAGTTCCCGACGCGCGTCGGTTTCGGCGACGACTGGCTGCGCTCTTCCGTGCTCGACATCTTCCGCGAAGACATCGCGCGCTTCCGCGTGCTGATGACCTCGGAGGTTGAAGAGAGCGCGCTCGAAGTTCTCGAGCGCAGCGGCGTGCCGAAGCTCTCGGCGCTCAGACTGCACAACGGGACGGTGTGGCGCTGGAACCGACCTTGCTACGGCATCTCCGAGAACGGACGCCCGCACCTGCGCATCGAGATCCGCGCGCTCCCGGCGGGTCCGACGATCATCGACGAGGTGGCGAACGCCGCATTCTTCATCGGCTTGATGATCGCCGCGCCCGCGGAGTACGGCGAGATCGACAAGGTCATGTCGTTCGACGACGCGAAGGGGAACTTCTTCGCCGCCGCGCGCCACGGTCTGCGCGCGCAGTTCTCGTGGGTCGGCGGGAAATCTTACGCCGCGTCCGATCTCATCCTCGATCAACTCCTGCCGCTCGCGCGAAAGGGGCTCGCGCAGTCGTCGGTCGCGGCGTCAGATATTGACGTTTACCTCGGTGTCATCGAGGCGCGCGTGCGTTCGGGTCAGACCGGCGCGCAGTGGATGCTGGACTCGTTCGCGTCTGTCGCGCCGCGGGGCACGCGCGACATGAGGCAGCGCGCTTTGACAGCGGCGATGCTCGCGCGCCAGCAGACGGGCGAGCCCGTTCACAAATGGGAGGGCTTCGAGATGAAAGAGCCGGACGACTGGTCGCAGAACTACCGCACCGTCGGGCAGTTCATGTCAACCGATCTCTTCACGATGCGCCCGGACGATCTCGTGGACTTCGCCGCGAGCGTGATGGACTGGCGGCACGTCCGCCACGTCCCCATCGAGGACGAGGCGGGTCGCCTCGTCGGTCTCGTCTCGCACCGCGACCTGCTGCGCCTGCTCGCACGCGGGGTACACGACACGGGCGAGCACGTCTGCGTCCGGCAGATCATGAAGACAGACCCGGTGACGGTCACGCCGCAGACACCGACGCTCGAAGCCGTCGCCTCGATGCGCGAGCACAAGGTCGGATGCCTGCCCGTCGTCGAAGACGGCGTGCTCGTCGGCATCGTCACCGCGCAAGACTTCCTCGACGCCTCCGCCAAACTATTCGAGCAGCACCTCACGGCGCGCGAAGAGTCGGACGCTGCCGCCGGACAGTTGAGCGGCTAGGTCGCCAGCCGCGCTGACGACGAATGGATCGGGCGCGCGGGTTGGGTCGATCCTCAGTTTTCTATCCCTCGCTCATTCCCTCCGATTTACATCGGTGTCGGGCGTCGGTCTATTTCGCCGATGCCGCTGCGTGCCTTATACTCGTGGCTGAAATCGTTTCGTTCGCGACGCGGCACGGAGGTTCCTCTGAAGTCGAGCAAGGATAAAATTCTCGTCGTTGACGACGACGCCTCGATGCGCTTCGCCCTCGCGACGGCGCTGCGCGGTTGGGGCTATGACCTCGTCGAGGCGGGCACTGTCGCCGAGGGCGTCCGCGCCTTCGAGGCGGAGGAGCCGTCGGCCGTCCTCCTCGACATCGATCTGCCGGACGGGTCGGGTCTCGACGCGCTCGGCGAGATCAAGAGCCGACGCGCCGACGCCGTCGTCATCATGATCACGGGCAAAGTGCTCGTCCAGAACACCATCGCGGCGCTGCGCGGCGGGGCATACGACTTCATCGCCAAGCCGCCCCATCTCGAAGAGCTGCGCGTGACGATCCGCAACGGGCTGGAGGCTCACCAGTTGCGCGGCGAGATCAAGCAGGTGCGACGCGAGCGCGCACGTCAGTTTAGCTTCGAGCAGATCATCGGGGAGTCGCCGGCGGTCGAGCGCATGATCGATCTGGCGCGCAAGATCGCGGAGTCGGAAGCCTCCTCGGTACTGTTGCAAGGCGAGTCGGGCACGGGCAAAGACCTCGTGGCGAAGGCGATCCACCACGCCTCGCGCCGCGCGGACTCGCCCTTCGTCGCGATCAACTGCGCGGCGATCCCGGCGACGCTGATCGAGTCGGAGCTGTTCGGCTACGAGCGCGGCGCGTTCACCGACGCGAAGGCGCGCAAGGAAGGTTTGTTCGAGCAGGCTGAAGGCGGCACACTCTTCCTCGACGAGATCGGCGAGCTTGATCTGGGCTTGCAGGCGAAACTTTTGCGCGTGCTCGAAGAGGGCGCGTTCCGGCGCGTCGGCGGTCTGAAGGACATACCCTTAGACGTGCGCGTCATCGCCGCGTCGAACCGCGACCTCAAGTCGGAGGGCGAGGCGGGTCGCTTCCGCACAGACCTCTATTACCGCCTCTCCGTCATCCAGATCGATCTCCCCCCTTTGCGCGAGCGCGGCGAAGACATCCTGCTCTTGTGCGACCATTACATCGCCACGCTCGGCGAAAAGCTCCGCCTGCGGAAAAAGATCAAGGGGCTCTCGCCGGAAGTCGCCGAGACGTTCCGGCGCTACGCGTGGCCCGGCAACGTCCGCGAGCTGCGCAACGTCGTCGAGCGCGCGCTCATCCTCGAAGACGAAGACTTGATCACGACCGAGTACCTGCCGCGCGATCTCGTCGGCTCGTCGCCGTCGCAGACCACGGGAGCGTCGGACGATGATTTCAGGCTCCCGCCCGCGGGGCTCTCGCTCGACGGGGTGGAAACGTCGCTCGTTCGCCAGGCGATTGAGCGTAGCGGCGGCAACCAGACGCGCGCCGCGGAACTTCTCGGCATCTCCCGCGACCAACTGCGCTACCGCCTTAAAAAACTCGAAGGCGCGGACGCCGCCGCGACGCTCTGACGGCGCGCCGGATCGCAGACGTGAGTTTTTTACAGCCCTTCCATTTTGCGAGGTTCAACCGTTGAGTGAAACCGTCCTGAATCCTAAGACCGCTGAGATCGAGAGCGCGCTCGACACCGAGGCGGCGCTCCGGTGGTCGCTCAAGGAGTTAGCCGATCTCAAGTTCGCCCTGGACGAGTCGGCCATCGTCGCCATCACGGATCAGCGCGGCGTCATCAACTACGTCAACGATAAGTTCTGCGAGATTTCCAAGTACTCGCGGGAGGAGCTGATCGGGCAGGATCACCGCATCATCAACTCCGACTACCATCCCAAAGAGTTTATCCGCGGTCTCTGGGCGACCATCGCGAGCGGGCGAGTCTGGCGCGGTGAGATCAGGAACCGCGGGAAGGACGGGAGCATCTACTGGGTTGATACGACCATCGTCCCCTTCCTGAACGCCGAGGGGAAACCCTACCAGTACGTCGCCATCCGCTACGACATCACCGAGCGCAAGCGCGCCGA